>JAKLLP010000086.1 GCA_023150055.1 Gammaproteobacteria bacterium
GTCGATCTTCCAGGTGCAGAACTTCGGCACTTACGACTTTCCCGGCTTCGATAACACCGAGACCCTGGTGACGACGATCCTGCGCAATGTCGGTGATTCGCGCAACTACGGCGGGGAGCTCGAGACGCTGTTCCTCGTCACCGACGAGCTCACGCTCAGCGCCAACTACGGCTACACGCATGCGAAGTTCCGCCGCGGTTTCGACGGCGACCTGTTCAACCTCACCGGTGATGGTGACGTGGAAGACAAGTGGATCCCGAGTGTGCCCGAGCACAACATCGTGCTCGGCGTCATCGTCGACAAGCCGGTGAGTGCCGACTGGAGCCTGCTGTTCCGCACGGACCTCGCCTACGAGAGCAAGCGCTACGTCGCGTCCTCGAACTTCAACTGGCTCGACGAGCGCACGCTCGTCAACCTGCGCGTGGGTGTGAACTCCGACCGCTGGGACATCAGCGCCTATGTCAGGAACCTCATGGACGACGACACGCCGGCGGCCGCGCTGAACTTCGTCAACTTCGGTTATGGCGCCATTGCACCGGGGATCGACGGGATTTACGGCGGCAACGACGATATTTTCCCGAACATGTATTCCCTGAACCCGTTGCGCGGCCGCGACTACGGCCTCGAGCTGCAGTACAAGTTCGGGGCGCCCTGATACGGCCCGCTGACGGGCGGTGCGGCCTGCCGGCGCGTGGCCATCGTCGCGCGGGCCTGGTCGGGGCGGTGCGCCGCGTCATGGTCTGGCGCGCCGATGCAGGCCTCACCGGCGGCAATGTGAACCGCAACGCGGATTTCGACGAGTGCGCCGGGTATCAATGACGCGTTATCCCGGCGGAGATCCGCTCGATGAGCATGATCATGTGGGCGCTGCTCGGCCTCGCCCTTGGCCTGGCCTCGCCGTTCATGGTGCTGCAGCTGCAACGCTGGCGCGACACGACCCGCAGCGGTGTGGGCAGCGGACCGATACCATCTCACAGGATCCGGCCGCGCAACCCGTTTGCGGCGGTGTCGATTCGCCCGGAGGCCGACAACCCCTGTGCGGCCGCGCTGCACATGGCCGAGCGGCGTTATCTTGCCGTCAACGCGCCGTCCCTGCCGGTGCCCGGCTGCGATCGCGGCCGCTGCGGCTGCCGCTACATGCGGCATGCCGACCGGCGTGCGGCAGGCGACCGGCGCGATGCCTTCGCCCGTTTCGGCGGCATGCTGCCGAACACCCGCGGCGAGCGGCGCAGCCGCGCCGAGGACCGGCGCAGGGATCGACCGCGCTGAGGGCCGCGCTGAGGGTGCGGCCTGAGCGCCGTCTCAGCCGCCGCCTGCGATGGCGCCGATCCGCTCCAGTTCCTCGGGTGTGGGCGACCAGCTCGCGGCCCGGACGTTCTGCGTGATCTGCTCGGGCCGGGTGACGCCGGCGATGACGGTCGCGACGTAGGGCTGCGCCACCAGCCAGCCCATGGCGAGTTCGAGCACGCTGCGCCCGATGCTCTCGCCGTAGGCCTGCAGTCTCTCCACGATCGCCCAGCGCTCCTCGGACACGAAGCCGCCGCCACCGCCCCACTTGCCGAATCGCGTGTCGGGCGGCGGTTTCTCGCCGCGGCGATACTTGCCGCTGAGCAGGCCGCTCTCGAGCGGGAAGTAGGGAATGATGCCGACCTGCTGCCCCTGGGCGATCGGCACCAGGTCCTTTTCTATCCCCCGTTGCAACAGGCTGTAGCGGTTCTGCGCAGAGACGAAAGCCTTCAGGCCGGCGGTCCTGGCCGCGACGGCCGCAGCCCTGAGTTGGTCGCCGCTGTAGTTGGAGCAGCCGATATGGCGCACCTTGCCGGACCGGACGAGGTCGTCGAGGGCGCGCAGCGTTTCCTCGATGGGCGTGGCCGAGTCCGGAAAGTGGTGCTGGTAGAGATCGACGTAGTCCGTCCCCAGCCGCGTGAGACTGTCCTCCAACGCCTTCACTATGTACTCGCGCGAGCCGCCCTGGTCGGCCGCGCCGCCCCGGCCGCCGAGCTTCGCGCCGAACTTGGTGGCGAGCACGATCTGGGCGCGGCGCGCGCCGAGTGCCTTGCCGAGCAGCGCTTCTGCCTTGCCGGCCGGACCGCCGTAGATGTCGGCGACATCGAAGAAGTCCACGCCGGCCTCGAGCGCCGCATCCACGATGGCCGTCGCCCGGGCCTGGTCGCACATGAGACCGAAATTCATGCAGCCGAGACCGACCGACGCGACCTTGAGGCCGGAGTGGCCCAGGTCTTTTCTCGTGGCGCTCACCAGAAATGCGTCCAGCGGGAGTTTTCCTGGAAGTGCCGGAACGCGTCACGCTTGTCCTTCGGCTGGTACTGCAGGTACAGGCTGGCATCGTAGCGCTCGCGGTACTGCTCGAGGACCGGCCTATAGAGCTTGAGGTGCAGGTCGGGAATGCGATGACGGGCGCGGAACTCAGCTATGGGGATGCGCGCGAGCTGCTTGGTCTCGAATACCCCCGCCTTGACCATCTCCACGCCCCGCGGCGCGTAGATCGCCGAGCGTCCGGGACCGCCGAAGGCGGTGTCCTCGAAGAAGCCGGGATTGCGGCCTTGCGTGTTCACCGAGTTGTTACAGATCATGGTGTAGACGCTGTTGTGGTAGGAAGTCAGCCGCATGTCTTCCGACTCGAATCCGCCAGTGGCGACGCGGCAGATGATCTCCGCGCCCTTAAGCGCCATGCAGCGGAACAGTTCCGGCTCGAACTGCACGGCCGACATGCCGATGTTGCCGATGTCGGTGCGCTCCACCGGGATCACCGCATCGACGCCGTACATCTCCACGAAGCGGTCGTAGACGTCGTAGATGGTCGAGGTGTACTGCTCTGAACCGGGGAACATGCCGCGCACGTTGCGCTGCTTCCAGTGCGTGGCGATGGTGCCGTCCGGCCGTGCCATGACCATCAGGTGCAGGATGTGCCCGGGCCAGTCCCGGTCGTCCCTGGCGTAGGTGCCGAACACGATGTAGCAGTTGTACTGCCGGGCCTTCTTCGCGACTTCCTCGATTTCCGGGCCGGGCACCTCGAGCGCGATGCGGTGATGCTGGGCGCGGGTCCACTCGGAGAAGCCCGTGATGGGAAACTCGTGGAAGAGCAGCAGGTCGCTGCGGCCGCCATAGCCCTGCGCGATGTCGATGCACTCGAGGAAGTAGTCGAGGTTGCGGCGCAGGTCGGGGCCCGGGTTGGCGCCGTCGACGCCCTGCACCCGGGTCTGCACCACGGCTGCGGTAATCACTTCCTGGCGTAGCTTGGCGGTGGGGTAGGTGCCGTCGGCGCGCACCATCGGTTCCGTATTTTCGGGCATCGGCGGTTTCCTCTCTGGGTCGACTTTTGACGTTATCATAAACATATGACGTCAATGGCTCGTTGCGGTCGGTTGCCGCAGCGGCGGCGCGAGGCGCTTCTCATGGTGATGCAGAAAAGCGAAACGATCGACCACGCGCTGCGCGGGCCGCGCTACATCCACGTCTATTCGACCGTGCGCGGCTGGATCTACCAGGGCAGCTACAAGCCCGGCGCCCGCCTGCCGACCGAGGAGGAGCTGTGCCGTCTCTTCGGCGTATCGCGCATCACGACCCGCAAGGCGGTCGACATGCTGGTCGACGAGGGCCTGGTATTGCGCCAGCCGGGGCGTGGCACTTTCGTCGTCGAGGATCTCGCCGATGCGCCCGTGGTCGGGGAGATGGACCAGCTCCTGCGCAAGGTCGAGCGGCTCGGCAAGAACAGCCGGGTCACCCGCGCCGAGGTGATCGAGGTGGAGGCCGACCAGGACACGCGCAAGGACCTCGATCTGCCCGACGGCGCGCGTGTGCAGAAAGCCTCTCACGTGCGTCTCAACGACAAGCAGCCGGTCGGTTACGTGGTGACCTACGTACCGGCTTCGCTGAAGGTGCGTTTCGACCTCAAGGAGCTGAACGACAGCCCCATGTTGACGCTGCTCGAGCGCAAGGGTGTCGACATCGCCTCGGCAGACCAGGTCATCAGCGCGACGCTCGCCGACTCGCAGCTCGCCTCGTTGCTCGATACCGTGGTCGGTGCGCCGCTGGTGCATATCCGGCTGGTCGTCTTCGACAGCCGGCGCCGGCCGGTCGAGCGGCTCGTCGCCTGGTATCGCGGCGATTATTACCACCACCACGTGCACCTGACGCGGAAGGGGCGCTAGCCGTGAGAGGGACCGCCCGGAGGCGGGGGTCTGCGCCCAAAGCGAGTATCGGGGAGCGACGGCGCAGCCCCCCGCTGCAAGGGCGGTCATTATGTCGTCGATGCACTTGCAAAGCGCGATAGCGCTGAGGGCGTGCGCATGGAGGCCGGCGGCTTGCGACCGAGGAGCCCCCCGCCGCAAAGGCGGTCATGTGTGTCAACGTGCGCGGGAAACGCGACACGAGGAGCGAGGAACATGCGAGTGACAGCAGGTCTTCGGTTTCTGTTTGCAGCACGACGGTCGGTGGCAGCAGGAGGTGAGATGGCGTTACAGCCGCGCCCTCGCTGCGACAGGCTTGGCGGCAAACCGCGCGCCCTGCGAGCGCGCAGACCACGAGCGCCCGCCCGCGCCGCGAGCCATGGCCTCGTGGCAGGGTTTCTCGCGCTGCTCGTGGCGGGCGCGGCGACCGCGGGCGGCACCCTCAACCGGTCCTCCGCCGCCGAACCCAACAGCCTCGATCCGCACATCGCGACCGGCGGCACCGCCTCGTACATCCTCTACGACCTGTTCATGGGCCTCACCAGCTTTGACGCCGACGGCAGGGTCATTCCCGGCGCCGCGGAATCCTGGAGCGTGTCCGCCGACGGACTCGCCTACACCTTCACCTTGCGGCCGGGGCTGCAGTGGTCCGACGGCTCCACGCTGACGAGCGAGGACTTCCTGTACTCGGCGCGCCGGGTGGTGACGCCGGCCACCGCTTCGCGTTTCGCCTCGTTCTTCTACCCGGTGAAAAATGCCCGCCACATCCTGCGCGGCGAGTTGCCGCCCGATGCACTCGGGGTCGAGGCGCCGGACGCGCGCACGCTCATCTATCGGCTGGAGAGCCCGGCGCCGTATTTTCTGCAGAACCTTGCGTCCAACGTGGCGAGCCCGGTGCCACGCAAGCAGATCGAGGCGCTCGGCCGGCAGTGGACGCGACCGGGCAACATGGTCAGCAACGGCCCCTTCATGCTCGCCGAGTGGGTGCCGAACGATCGCGTGACGCTGGTGCGCAACCCGCGGTTCTTCGATGCGGCAGGCGTGAGCCTGGAGCGGGTCAACTGGTACCCATCCGGCAACCAGGCGACGAGCCTCAAGCGCTACCTCGCCGGCGAGATCGACATCCTGCTCAATTTCCCCGCCGAGCAACTCACCGCGTTGCGCCGGGACATACCCGCCGAGGTGAGGATCTGGCCCGGGTTGCTGCTCGGTTACGTGCTCCTCAACAACAGGCGCCCGCCGTTCGACGATCAGCGCGTCCGGCTGGCGCTCGCCATGACGCTCGATCGCGAAGGCATAGTGGCGAAGATCGTCACGCCCGGCTCGCCGCCCGCGTACGCGATGACGCCGCCGGCAATCGGGAACTACGATCATCCGAAGCCGGCGTACGCGGGCCAGCCGATGGCGGAGCGTATCGCCGAGGCGCGCCGGCTGCTGGCTGCTGCCGGTTACGGGCCGGAGCGGCCGTTGACCTTCGATCTCGTCTACAACACGCTCGAGGAAAACCGGCGCCTCGCGGTGGCGATGGCCGCCATGTGGCAGGCGGTCGGCGTGCGTGCGAACCTGCTCAACCGCGATCTCATTGCCCTGAACAAGGGCGCGCGGACCGGCGACTTCGATGCGCTGCTGTACAGCTGGTTTGCGCCGAACGACGATCCCTACACTTTCCTCGGGCTTCTCGAGACCGGCAACTCGTCGAACTATTCCGGCTACGGCAACCCGCGTTACGACGCCATGCTCGCCGCGGCGAACGCGCTCGCGGACCCGGCGGCGCGCTATGCAAAGCTCGCCGAGGCCGAGGCGATGGTGCTGGCCGAGCAGCCGGTGGTGCCGGTGTTCTTCTACGTGCGCAGGTTCCTCGTCAAACCCCATGTCAGTGGGTTCACGGAGAATCCCCGGGGCCTGAATCTCAGTCGCTGGCTGGATGTCGGAAAGTGACCGGGAGCGGACGGCTGACGCAGCGCTCGGGCTGCCGCAAGACGCCGTAACGGGCAATGAAAGGGGACGGTGCGGCCCGCGTGCGGCACCGGCCGGGGGACCTCCTGAATGCTGCTTTTCACCCGCTACCAGTGGACCGTGCTGCTGGCCGCATGGCTCGGCTGGGGTTTCGACGTCTTTGACGGGCTGCTGTTCAACTATGTCGCGCCGAATGCCGTGCCCACCTTGCTTGGCCTGCCGCTCGGTTCGCCCGAGGCCAAGCAGGCGACGCTGTTCTGGACCGGGCTCCTGACGTCGATCCTGCTGCTCGGCTGGGCGGCAGGCGGTGTGCTGTTCGGGCTGGTCTGCGACCGCATCGGGCGCACGCGCACGCTGATGCTGACCATGCTCCTCTACGCTGTCGGCACCGCAGCCTGTGCGTTTGCGCCCAATATCGGCTGGCTGGTCGCCTTTCGGATCGTCGCCTCGCTCGGTATCGGCGGGGAGTGGGCGGCGGGCGCGGCGATGGTCGCCGAATCCGTGCCGGAGGAGAAACGAGTCGAGGCGGGGGCGCTGCTCTACACCGCCGCGCCGATGGGGCTGTTCCTCGCGACCTTCGTCAACATGCAGGTGGCCGGCAACTGGTTTGCAGACAGCCCGGAGACCTCCTGGCGCTATGTCTTCCTGTTCGGTCTGTTGCCCGCCGGCGCGGCATTTCTGGTGCGGCTGTTCGTGAAGGAACCCGAGCGGTGGCAAAACCTCGGCAATGCCGCGCCGGCGCGGATCGCCGAACTCTTCAGCCCCGGGATCCGCCCGGCGACGCTCTCGGGATTCCTGATGGCCGTGATCGCGCTGCTCACGTGGTGGAGCTGCAACGCGTTCATTCCCGTGATCTCCGGCGGTCTCGCCCGGGAGGCGGCAGAGCTGCAGGGCATCGACGGCGCGGCGACGCTGATGATGATCGAGCGGTGGAAGACGCTCGCCACGAGCTGGTTCAATCTCGGTGGCCTGGTCGGCACGCTGCTCACGATCCCGGCCGCGAAGCTACTCGGCCGGAAAGCCATGTTCACGATCTACTGGGTGGCGTCGGCCGCCTCGATCTTTGCGACCTTCGGCCTCGACCTGCCGCCGGAGACGCGGCTGTACCTGTACTTTGCGATCGGGCTGTCGGTGTTCGGCGTGTTCGGCAGTTTCACCTACTACCTGCCGGAGCTGTTCCCGACGCGGCTGCGGGGCACGGGCGCGGGCTTCTGTTACAACATCGGCCGGGTGTTCGCGGCGGTCGGCCCGTTCGTCGTGGGCTCCATCGCCGCGCGTGGCACCGGGGCCGCATTCGACGTGCTGTTCTACGTCGGACTGATTCCGCTGCTCGGTATCCTGGCCATGCCGTGGGTGATCGAGACGCGGGGACGGATTTTGTCCTGAGTGAGCGACGAATCAGCGACAATATCGTTGGTCGAGACGACCTTGTGATGGTGAACCAGGTGAAAAATGGTCAGTAAGGCAGACAACCCGAGCGGCACGGTCCCGGAAAAGAAGCTCGAGATACGCCGCGTCGAACTGCGTCGCATGGCGTTCGAGGCGGCACCTGTGCCCCACCTCGATGCCGGGAAGATCGACTGGGAAAACGTCGATCTCAGGATCAAATGCAACGTCAATCGGCTCAAAAAGAACTACGCGCTCATCATGACCGCGAACGTGCATGCCAAAAGCGGTGAGGAAACCGCCTTCTGGATCACCGTGGAAGAGGTGGGTATGTTCGCGGCGCAGGGTTACGCCGAGGAGGAGGTCGAGAACCTGCTGCGGACCAAAGGCGCCGCACAGTTGTACCCCTTCGTGCGCGAGGTGATCCTCTCGACCGTGGCGCGCTGCGGCCTGCCTAACCTGGGCCTGACGCCGTTCCCGTTCGACGTGCCGAAGTTGGAGTCGTCCGCTACGGATTGAGATGAGGTGGCCTGCGGCCGGTCACGTGAAGGAAATGCTCCCGTTTTCGCGCCGCCCGCGCGGGGTGGGCGGCGAGTTTTCAGCGGCAACGCTGCGTGGGCCTGCTGGCCGATGAGGTTGCGGCGGGCGTGTGGAGCCGCGCGCAGCAGGAGCGGAGCGCGGCGGAACCCGAGCGCACGCAGGCCAT
>JAKLLP010000087.1 GCA_023150055.1 Gammaproteobacteria bacterium
CTCTCCTTAGACGCCCTCAACACGGCCGCTTTCTCGCTCGGAATCACCCGCTCGTAGTCTGGAAAGCGCCCGTCGATCAGCTTGGAGGTGAACCGGATGCCATCCAGCTGTGCCCGGAGGTGATTGGAACCGATAGCAATTCCGATCTCCTGACCGCTGCCGAGAAGCCGGCCCAGCTCGAGCACACCCTTTCGCGGGATTATCACCTGACCAGATGTAACATCTTGATTTTCAATGTTTATTTCACATAATGCCAAACGATGGCCATCGGTGGCCACCGCCCTCAGACGTTTCTTCGACGTCTCGAGCAACAGCCCGTTGAGGTAATACCGCACGTCCTGCTGGGCCATGGCGAACTGGGTTTTATCCAGCAGCTTCGCGAAATCACCCTGCGGCAGGCGCAGCTGGCTCACGGCATCGATCTTCTCGACCTGGGGAAAATCCGCCGCAGGCAAAGTCGAGAGTACAAACCGGCTCCGCCCCGACTTGATGGTCAGCCGGTCGCCCTCCAATGCCAGCGTTATCCGCGCGCCTTCGGCCAGGGCCCGCGTGATCTCGAGAAGCTTCCTGCCCGGGACTGTGATGTCACCCGGCACATCGACCTTGTCAGCTTCGGCCTCGGCAACGAGTTCCACCTCGAGGTCTGTCCCGGTCACAGTCAGTCGGCCGTTTTTCGCAGCCAGGAGCACGTTCGACAGGATTGGCATGGTCTGCCTTCGTTCAACCACACCGATCACGGCCTGCAATGGCTTCAGCAGAGACTCTCGCGAAATCGACAACTTCATTTCTTGCCAGCCTCTCGATTAGGACGTCGCTTAATCAAATATCTAAAGTCTTATTCAAGATGATAATGGTTATTAGCGCGAGCTGGTTCGATGAACAACCGTCGCTTCAGCCGTAGATTCAGCAGCTTGGTTGGTTCCCGGCTCGTCAGGAACGCGTTCATGATCCGCCCGTGACCTGTGCGCAGCCTGTTCATCATTCGCGGGACCAAAAGTATCCACAGAATATGCAGCTTTTCTTCGCAGTCTTGTCCGCCATGTTTCATCCGGTCAGGGTCCGCAACAGGTTCTGGTAATCCTCCTGCACACGCCGCTCGCTTTCCCGCAGTGCCTGGATGCGCCGGCAGGCATGCAACACGGTCGTGTGATCGCGGCCACCAAAAGCGTCGCCAATCTCCGGCAGGCTGTGTTGCGTCAACTCCTTGGCAAGGCTCATCGCAATTTGTCGCGGTCTGGCGATCGAGCGGCTTCGCCGCTGCGATAACAGATCCGCTACGCGAATCTTGAAGTATCCCGCAACGGTTTTCTGAATGTTTTCGATCGTGACCAGGCGTTCCTGCAGAGCGAGCAGATCGCGTAGTGCCTCACGGGCAAACTCGAGGTCTATGGGCCGGCCGGTAAACGCGGAGTTGGCCATTACGCGCCGCAGCGCCCCCTCGAGTTCCCGGACATTGGAGCGGATGCGCTGGGCGATGAAAAACGCCACTTCCTCGGGTAACACCACTTTCTCGGCCGCCGCCTTGCTGATCAGGATCGCGGCGCTGGTCTCCATCTCGGGCGGCTCGACTGCCACGGTAAGCCCCCAGCCAAATCGCGACTTGAGCCGCTCTTCCAGCCCGTTTACTTCTTTCGGGTAACGGTCGCAGGTGAGCACCACCTGCCGCTGACCCTCAAGTAAAGCATTGAAAGTATGGAAGAACTCTTCCTGTGAGTGGTCCTTGCCGGCAAAGAACTGGATATCGTCGATGAGCAGCGCGTCGAGCGAGCGGTAGGCCTTCTTGAACTCGCTGACGGTGTTGTGGCGCAACGCAGCGACCATATCCTGCACGAACTGTTCGGAATGGACGTAGGCCACCGTCGCGCTCGGCCGCTCGGCAAGGATTGCATTGCCGATGCTCTGCATGAGGTGCGTCTTGCCGAGACCCACGCCACCGTAAATGAACAGCGGGTTGTAGGCGTTGCCGGGGTTGCGGGCGACCTGCATCGCCGCTGCCCGCGCCAGCTGGTTGCTCTTGCCCTCGACGAACTGCTCGAAGGTGTAGTTCGGGTTGAGCTTGCCGCCTGGCCGGGCGGCCTTGAGGGCTACGGCTGTGACCGGGGCTGGCGGCTGCGCGAGCAGCGGTGCCGTATCGCGGGTGCCGACCATCAACAGCACCTCCGTCGGCGTGTTCTGCGCGGTCTCCCTGGCGACGACCTCGCGGATTCGGGGCGAGGAGCCGCAGCAGGCGGTCCTCCTCCACGGCCTGCAACGGCCGGATCCAGGTATTGAACTCGGTCTCGGAAAGGTCGGTCTGCAGTTGCCGGAGGCAGCCGCTCCATAGGGAAGTCACCACGCGTTGATCCCTGGCTGGTTGCGTTGTTGTCGTCGGGAATCGAGGGGAGAGGAAGTCTATCGTTGTGTCTTGCAGTTATCCACAGGCAAGCAAGCATTGACACCATCGCGCCCGCTGCGTAACCTTGCGCCCTCTTCTCGCGGCCCATCGTATTGTTTTCAGAAGGCTTTTTTCGCCATGAAGCGCACATATCAACCGAGCAAGATCAAACGCGTGCGAACGCACGGCTTTCGCGCCCGCATGGCGACCAAGGCCGGCCGGCTGGTTCTCAAGCGCCGTCGCGCCAAGGGTCGTACGCGGCTGGTTCCCTAAGCAGCGCAGCGGACCTGCGCGCTGCCGATTTTGCCCGCGCGTTTTCGCAGGCCACAAAAGCTTACCCGCGCGAGCGATTTCGAGAACGTTTTCGCTGCGGGCCGAAGGTCTGCAGACCCGCTCTTCACGGTACTCTATCGTCGCTCCGCCCTCGGCCACGCCCGTCTCGGTATGACCGCCTCGGCGAAACGCATTCGCACCGCCGTGGCGCGCAACCGCATTCGCCGGCTCATCCGGGAGAGTTTTCGCAGGACGGAACCGCGGCTGGGAAGTCTCGACATCGTGGTCATCGTCAAGGAAGCGGCGAGCAGCGCGGACAACGAGCTGGTGTTTGCGAGCCTCGATTCGCACTGGAATAAACTGCGCCACGACGCCGAGCGCAGGTAAGGAGTTCACCGCGTTGAACGAAAAAATCGACACTCTGCGCCTCGGCCTGTGGTTCGGTGCGGTGGCGCTGTTGTGGACCTGCATACAGGCCTGGCAGCTCGACTACGCACCCCCTCGCACCATCCCCGACCTCGTCGAAGAGGCGCCGGGCGCCACCGCATCGACGGAGGCAGAGAGCGGGCTGCCCGCACTGCCGTCCCTCCCCGAGGGGTCGGTCGAATCGGCCGCAACGGTGTCCCCGCAGCCGGTCAATGCTGTGACGACGGCCGAACCCAGCCGGGAGCCGGTGCGGGTGCGCACCGACGTGCTCGAGGTCGAGATCGACCCCATCGGTGGTGACCTGAAAAGCGCCCGCCTGTCCAAATACCCGGTGCATAAGGACCAGCCTGACGTGCCGGTGGTACTGCTCAACCCCGAGCCCGAGGAACTCTTCGTTTTCCGCAGTGGCCTGCGGGCGCTCGGCGGCCGCCCCGAGGCGAACCACCTGACGCTGCTCGAGGCCGCGCAGGGCGAATACTCGCTCGCCAAGGGTGAGGACGAGCTCGAGGTCCGCTTCAGCTGGGAAGCACCGGGCGACGTCGCGGTGGACAAGATCTACCGGTTCGAGCGTGGCCGCTACGACGTGGGTCTGGAGTATCGCGTGCGCAATCTCGGCGCCGAGCCGTACTCGGCGGCGAGTTACCTGCAGATCGAGCGCCTTCACAATCCGCCCGAACGTTCGTATTTCAATGTCGACTCCTACTCCTTTACCGGCCCGGTGACCTATGACGGCGACAAGTACCAGAAGCACGACGTCGAGGAACTTGCCAAGGAGCCTTTCAGCCAGACGCTCGCCGGGGGCTGGCTCGCCTCCATTCAGCATCATTTCCTGGCCGCGGCCGTGCCACCCCCCGACCAGGAGTTCAACTACGACACGCAGGTGAAAGACGGGATCTACACGCTGACCGCCATGGGGCCGGTGACGAGCGTCGCTCCCGGCGCCGAGGCAAGCCTCAGCGCGCAGCTTTTCGTCGGGCCAAAGCTGCAGGCGCAACTCGAAGAAGTCGCCGACGGACTGAAGCTCACCGTCGATTACGGCCTGCTGACCATCCTCGCCCAACCGCTCTTCTGGCTCCTGCAGCAGATCTATAACCTGGTCGGCAACTGGGGCTGGTCGATCATCATCGCCACCTTCCTCATCAAGCTGGCGTTCTACAAGCTCACCGAGACCAGCGGTCGTTCGATGGCGCGCATGCGCAACCTCCAGCCGCGCCTGGCGGCCCTGCAGGAGCGCTACAAGGATGACCGGCAGAAGCTGAGCGAAGCGCTGATGGATCTCTACAAGCGCGAGAAGGTGAACCCTGCCGCGGGTTGCCTGCCGATGTTGATCCAGATCCCGTTCTTCATCGCCTTCTACTGGGTGCTGCTCGAAAGCGTGGAGATGCGCCAGGCGCCGTTCGCGCTGTGGATCACGGACCTGTCATCGCGGGATCCCTACTTCATCCTGCCGCTGCTGATGGCGGCTGCCATGTGGGTCCAGACCTCGCTGAACCCGGCGCCGCCGGATCCCATGCAGGCGAAGATCATGAAATGGATGCCGATGATTTTCGCCGGCATGTTCGCGTTCTTCCCGGCGGGACTCGTGCTGTACTGGTTCACGAACTCCGTGCTGTCCATTGCCCAACAATGGCGCATCAACAAGGTGGTGGCCGGCGACTGACGCGCGGCCTTTGACGGGCGGTCGAAGAGCCGATGGCCAGCACCGCACTTCCGGGGACGACCGACACCATCGTTGCCCGCGCGACACCGGCAGGGCGCGGGGGCATCGCGGTGATCCGGCTGTCCGGTCCGGCCACGCGGGCCCTTGCCGTCGCACTCCTCGGTCGACTGCCCCGCCCGCGCTACGCCACGCTGGCAGAGTTTCGGGGCAGCGACGGCGAAGCGCTCGACCGTGGGCTCGCGCTGTTCTTCCCGGCGCCGCACTCGTATACCGGGGAAGATGTGCTCGAGCTCCATGCGCATGGCGGGCCGGTGCTGGCCGGGATGCTGGTCGCGCGGGCGCAGGCGCTCGGTGCGCGGCTGGCGCGACCCGGTGAGTTCACCGAGCGGGCTTTTCTCAACGACAAGCTCGATCTCGCCCAGGCGGAGGCGATCGCCGATCTCATCGATGCCAGTTCACAGGCGGCCGCGCGGGCCGCGCAACGCTCGCTGCGTGGGGATTTCTCGGCCGCCGTACTCGCCCTCAATGAGCAGGTGACCGAACTGCGCAGCTGGGTGGAGGCGGCGATCGACTTTCCCGATGAGGACATCGATTTCCTGGGCAGCGCCGAGCTTCGTGCGCGGCTCGACACGGTGGCGAGTGCGTTCGCCGCGCTCGAACGCAGCACCCGGCTCGGCTGCCTGCTGCGCGAAGGCATCCGCGTCGTGATCGCCGGTCGGCCAAACGCTGGCAAGTCGAGCCTGCTCAATCGCCTGGCCGGCTACGAGGCGGCAATCGTGACCGCAGTGCCTGGCACTACCCGGGACGTGGTGCGGGAACACCTCGACGTGGACGGTCTGCCGGTGCACGTCATCGACACGGCGGGCCTGCGCGCTGCGGTCGATGTGGTCGAGCAGGAGGGCGTCAAGCGCACCCGTGCGGAGCTGGCCGCGGCCGATCACGCCCTCCTCATCGTCGATGCCAGCGTCCCCGAGTCGGGCGCGCGCGAGGCGCTGCTGACGGAAATCCCCGCCGGCCTCGGCTACACCCTGGTGCGCAACAAGATCGATGTCACTGGTGACCCGGCCGGGTTGGCAGGCGACGGCGCAACCCTCAACGTCTCGGCCCTGACTGGCGCCGGGTTCGAGGCGCTGCGCCGACGCATCAGGGAGGTCGCGGGTTTTCAGCCCGCCGAGGAGGGGCTCGTGACCGCCCGGCGCCGGCACCTGGAAAGCCTGCGGGCCGCCCGCGAGCACTTCGATGCCGCCTGCCGTGAACTCGACGAGCGCCAGGCGGGCGAGCTCATGGCCGAGGAACTGCTGCAGGTCCAGAATGCGCTCGCCACCATCACCGGCGAGTTCACCAGCGACGACCTGCTGGGAAAGATTTTCGGTGCGTTCTGTATCGGCAAGTAAGGCTCAGCGCACCACGCGCAGGTTTGGCTTCGGCGGCCCCTTGGGTTCGTCCTTCGGTTGCCGCACGGCGCTCACGCGCACCCTGTTCCTGCCGCTGCGCTTGGCGGCATACATCGCCTGGTCGGCGCGGGTGAGCAGATCGGGAATGCTCTCGCCGGGGCGGTACTCGGCCACACCCGCCGACACCGTGACCTGCAGCTCGCTGCCCACCGGGTGGCTCGCCACGGCCTCGCGCACCCGCTCGGCCGAGCGCAGTGCCCCGGCGATGTCGGTAGCCGGCAGCACGGCGATGAATTCCTCGCCGCCGAGACGGCCGAGCGCGCGGCGGTAACGTGTCGGGTTGATCGAGTCCATCGTGCGCAGCGCACGGCGGGCGCGCTCGGCAAACACCGTCAGTACCCGATCCCCCACCACGTGCCCGTTGGCGTCGTTCAGGTCCTTGAACCGGTCGAGATCGAAAATGCAGATGCTGAAGCCGCGTCCGGTGCGATCGGCGCGGGCCTTCTCGCGGAGCAGGGCCTCCATGATGTACTGGCGGCTGAATGACTTGGTGAGATGGTCGCGCTCGGCGCTGCGGGTGACGCGCCGGACTTCCTGCTGCAGGCGGTTTACGTGCGTCGCGAGGTCCTGCTGCTCGGCCTCCGAATGGCGCGCGCGGCGGTCGAGAACGACCAGCATGCCGATGACACCTGCGCATTGCAGCAGTTCGCCCCATAATCCCGCGACGCTGCCGCCGGCGAGCAGGCGCACGATGACCGACATGGCATACCCGCCGCTGGCGGCGAGCGCGAGCTGCCGCAGCCGCTCGGCCGACGTGCGGGTGAAAGCGATGAGCACCGCGGTCAGGTACATGGCGGGCACGAGTTCCCCGGGGCCCTCGGCCAGCACGGCGTAGACGGTGGTCCAGGCGATCGCCAGCCCCGCCTGCGCGGTGGCGACGATCCCATCCAGGCCGGCGCGAGCGCCGGGCAGGTGGAGGAAGGCGAGGAGCACGTTGGTGACGAGGATGGCGCCGAGCAGCAGCGCGGCCGCTGTCGGCGCGAGCGTGGTGCGTTCGGCGAAGTGGCTGAGCAGCGCGAGCCCGGACCAGGCGAGGTAGAAACCGACTGTCGGCAGCACGCTCGCCCAAGACCAGGCGGGCATTGCGGCCTCGGCGGGACTATCGGGGAACTGCTCAGGGATCTGGCTTGGTCTGGCCATGGCGGTGCTTTTTTCTTGTTATTGGCAGTCGCTGCCGCCGCGCGGGACGGAGCGAATGAGACTAGGGTCGCAGAACCTGCGGCGGGCGGACTGTGACTGACGTCGCAGGATGCTGCGCCGCGCCTCTTATGGTGAAACGCGGTGCCGGGGTCCGACGCGGAGTCTTCACCGCGTAGAATGCCGCTCCCATGACCAGCGCCCCTGATTTCGACGTCATCGTCATCGGTGGCGGCCACGCCGGCACCGAGGCGGCGGCCGCAGCGGCACGCCTCGGCGCGCGCACGCTGCTCATGACCCAGAAGCTCGACGCCATCGGGCAGATGAGCTGCAATCCGGCGATCGGAGGCATTGGCAAAGGACATCTCGCCCGCGAGGTCGATGCGCTCGGCGGCATCATGGCGCGCGCGGCCGATCGCGCCGGCATCCACTTCCGCGTGCTCAACGCGAGCAAGGGGCCGGCCGTGCGTGCCACTCGCGCACAAGCAGACCGCGTGCTCTACCGGCAGGCCGTGCGCGCGCTGCTCGATGCACAGCCCGGCCTCAGCGTGCTGCAGGCAGAAGCAAGCCGCCTGTCGCTGGCCGGTCAGCGTGTCACGGGTGTCAGGACAGCATCGGGCGTGGAACTGCGGGCCCGAGCGGTGGTCCTGACGGCGGGAACTTTCCTGCGCGGGCGTATCCACGTGGGCCCCGAGCAGTCGAGCGGTGGTCGCGTCGGCGATCCGGCTTCACTCGAGCTTGCAGACTGCCTGCGTGAACTGCGCCTGCGGGTGGGCCGCCTGAAGACCGGTACGCCGCCGCGGCTCGCCGCTGCAAGTGTCGATTTCAGTCTCATGCAGGTGCAGCCCGGTGACGACCCGGCGCCGGTATTTTCTTTCCTCGGCCGTCGCGCCGAGCACCCGCGC
>JAKLLP010000088.1 GCA_023150055.1 Gammaproteobacteria bacterium
GCCGAGCGCCCGCAGGCCGGCGACATGCAGATCGACGGGCCGCGCACCGATCGCGCAGCCGCCCGGCAGAGAGACGTCGGCGCGGCCGAAGCGGCCGACCAGCGGCCCGAGCACGAGTATCGAGGCGCGCATGGTCTTCACCAGGTCGTACGGGGCGTGATACTCGCCGATGCTGCCCGGATCGACCTCCACCCGAAGCCCGTCGTGCAGCGTGACATTGACGCCCATGCGACCAAGGAGCTCGATCGTGGTGGTGATGTCCCGCAGGTGCGGGATATTGCCGATGGTCACCTGCTCGTCGGTCAGCAGGGCGGCAGCGAGAATGGGCAGCGCCGCGTTCTTCGCCCCTGATATGCGCACTTCGCCCTCGAGGCGCCGGCCGCCGGAGATGACGAGCTTCTCCATGTCTGCCGGCACCCCGCTCTAGTCATGGAGGCGCCGTGCCTGTTCCTCGGGCGTGAGCGCCCGGATCGACAACGCATGGATCTCGTCCCCCATGCGCGCGCCGAGTATCTCGTACACCATCTGGTGACGCTGCAGGGGTCGCTTGCCGGCGAAGGCCGGCGAGACGATCACCGCCTCGTAATGCACGTCGTCATCGCTTCGCACCTGCGCCGAACAGGCGGGCAGCCCGGCTTCGATCAGCGCCTGGATATCAGAGGGTTTCATGGGCCATTCACGCAACCCCGAAAAGGGGCCGCCATTATAAGCATCCGCCGGGACCGCCGCGGCACGACCGCGTGACCCTGCCCCGCAGATGCCTTGCCGGCCTGCAACGGACGGATCGCCCGGAGGCGGGGATCTGCGCCCAAAGCGAGCTACCCCGCAGCCCTTTCCCCTACAATGATCAGCCAATCGGGAAAAGCGCCCAACCCATGAGCAAGAAACATCCTGCCGCAGACGTGCGTAACCTCGCCCGGCGGGTGATCGAGATCGAGGCCCGGGCCGTCGCTGGCCTTGGCGCGCGCATCGGCGAATCGTTCGAGAAGGCCTGCAGCCTCATCCTTGCCTGCACGGGACGGGTAGTCGTCACCGGCATGGGCAAGTCCGGGCACATCGGCGGCAAGATCGCCGCTACGCTCGCCAGCACGGGTACACCGGCTTTCTTCGTGCATCCAGGCGAGGCCAGTCATGGCGACCTTGGCATGGTGACCCGCACCGACCTGGTGATCGCGGTTTCCAACTCGGGCGAAACCGCGGAGATCATCACCATACTGCCCTTGCTCAAGCGACTCGGCGTGCACCTTGTGACCATGACGGGAAATCCGCGTTCGACGCTGGCCGAAGCGGCGAGCGTGGTACTCGACGTGGGCGTAACCGAGGAAGCCTGCCCTCTCAACCTCGCGCCTACGGCGAGCACGACCGCGACGCTCGCGATGGGCGATGCACTCGCGGTCGCGCTCCTCGAGAGCCGCGGTTTCACCCGCGAGGACTTCGCACTCGCGCATCCCGGCGGCATGCTCGGCAGGCGCTTGCTGTTGCGCGTGTCGGACGTCATGAATACCGGGGAGGCCGTCCCGCGGGTCGGGCCGGACGCCCTGCTCGCCGATGGCCTGATGGAAATGACCCGCAAGAGTCTCGGCATGACGGCCGTCGCGGGCCCGGACGGCAGGTTGCTCGGGGTGTTTACCGATGGCGACCTGCGCCGCGCGCTCGACCGGGCGGTGGATATTCACTCCACGCCCATGCGCGAGGTGATGACGATCGGGTGCAAGACCATAACGCCGGCCGCACTCGCCGCGGAAGCCGTACATCTCATGGAGCAGTTCAAGATCACGGCGCTGCTCGTCGTCGACGAGAATGGGATCCTGGTCGGCGCACTCAACGTGCACAACCTGTTCCGGGCAGGTGCGATGTGAGCGGGCCGGGCGGCAGAGGGTCGTGGTTTTCCCCGCCGGGAGTTGCAGGATGACCCACCAGGCAGATGCAGACCTGTTGCGCATTGCATCCGGCGTGCGCCTGCTGATCCTCGACGTCGACGGCGTGATGACCGACGGGCGACTGTACTACGACCCCAACGGGCAGGAATTCAAGGCCTTCCATGTTCGCGACGGCTATGGCCTCAAGCGCATCATCGAGGCCGGGATCGAGGTGGCGGTGATCTCGGGACGGCGCTCGGGCTCGGCGGCCGGGCGCATGACCGATCTCGGCATCCGCCACGTGATGCTCGGCCGCGAGGACAAGTCGGCCGCGCTCGACGAACTGCTCGCCGGTCTGCGGCTCGACCCGCAGACCGCTGCCTGTATCGGTGACGATGCGCCCGATTTGCCCGTGATGAGGCGCGTGGCACTGCCGATCGCAGTGGCGGACTGTCACCCCTCGGTAGCGCCGGCCGCGAGGTGGCGCACAACCCTGCCGGGCGGCGCGGGCGCCGTCCGCGAGGTGTGCGACCTGTTGCTTGCGGCCCGCGAGCGGGCGGGCGGCTGAGCCCCAGTGGAGAGCCGCGCCGCCATCACGATGTCGCTGCTGCTCGCAGGCGCGGCGGGCAGCTGGCTGCTGCTGAACCGTTCATCGGAGAAGGCGCGCCCAGCCATCGACGACGGTGCCAGGCTCGGCGTGGGCTACTACGCTACGGACGTGCGGTTGAGCGGCACTGACGGTGACGGCCACGTCCGGTATCTCGTCAACGCACTCACCGTGGTGCAGGCCCCGGGCGACGTCGACGTCGACCTTCGCCAGGTCGTCATCGACTACGACGCCGCCGATCGCGCCCCGTGGAATCTGCGGGCGGATACAGGGACCATTCCCCCGGGTGGTAAGATGATCAGGCTCGCCGGCAACGTGGTGGCCGAGACCCGTGCGACGAGCAGCAATGCCGTGACGATCCGCACCGAACACCTCGAGTTCGACACCGACACCAGCACGGCTGCGACCGACAGGGAGGTCACGATTGACTATGCGGGCAGCTCGATCCGCGGCATGGGCATGCGCGCCGAGCTGGCAACGAACCGGGTGCAGCTGCTGTCCGACGTCAACGGCACCTATGTCCCTTAGCGCCCGTCTCGCCGGCCTGCTGCTGATCGCCTTCCTGGCGCCCGGTGCAGCGCTCGCCGCGACCGCCGCCGAGGACCTCATCCGCATCGACAGGCGGCTGCCGATCAGCCTGCAGGCGGCCTCCTCCCGGTTCGACGGCAACACCAGCCAGCTCAGCTTCGAAAAGGTCTACATCACGCAGGGTGCCATGAGTATCCGGGCGGATCGGGGTACGGCAGCGCGCCTCGACTTCGACAACAGCCGCTGGTTCTTCGAAGGCAACGTGGTCCTCGACAACCAGGGCGCAACAGTGCGCTGCGACAGCGCGGAGTTGACCTTCGTGGGGCATGAGCTGCGCTCGGCGGAACTGCGCGGCATGCCGGCCACCTTCGAACAGCAACGCCCGCAGGGAGAGCCCGCCCGGGGCCGAGCCCAGGTCATGCAGTACGACGTTTCCGGAGCGACCATCGTTCTTTCCGGTGATGCCTGGCTCAGCGATGGCGCCAACGAAGTCACCGGCGAGCGGATCTCCTACGACATCACCAGGGAGTACGTCACGGCCGATGCCGAGGGCAAGGGCGAGGTCCGCATGCGCATCAAGCCGCCCGAGGACCGGGAAGACGGTCCTGCGCCATGAGCGTGCTGGAAGCCCGCGACATATCGAAACGCTTCAAGTCGCGACAGGTCGTGAAGCGCATCTCGCTCAGCATCCGCAGCGGGGAAGTAGTCGGCCTGCTCGGGCCGAACGGTGCGGGAAAGACGACCGCCTTTTACATGATCGTCGGACTGGTCCCCTGCGACGAAGGCACGATCACCCTCGACAGCCAGGAACTCAGTTCACTGCCGATGCACCGGCGCGCCAGGCTCGGCCTCGGTTACCTGCCGCAGGAAGCCTCCGTATTCCGCAGGCTCTCGGTCGAAAACAACATTCTGGCGATCCTCGAAACCCGCGAGGATCTGTCCCGTGCCGAGCGGGAAAACCTGCTCGAGAAACTGCTCGACGAGCTGCACATCAGCCATGTGCGCACGACGGCCGGCATGAGCCTGTCCGGCGGCGAGCGGCGGCGGGTCGAGATCGCCCGCGCGCTGGCCATGGAGCCGCGCTTCATCCTGCTCGACGAGCCGTTCGCGGGCGTCGATCCGATCTCGGTACTGGACATACAGCGCATCATCCGCCACCTGGCGGAACGCGACATCGGCGTACTCATTACCGACCATAATGTGCGCGAAACACTTGGAATCTGTGCCCGCGCCTATATTCTCAGCGACGGGACCATGATTGCGCAGGGCACACCAGCGGAAATCCTGGACAATCAGCAGGTCCGCGAGGTCTATCTCGGCGAGAGCTTTAGGCTTTAAGCTGACGGCATGGGCAGGGACGGCCTGATGGGTTGGCCGGTCCCGCGGAAAGTTCTGTAGTGCGCACCGTGATGACATGTTGAAACCGTCGTTGCAGCTTCGCGTCGGCCAGCAGCTGACGATGACTCCGCAGCTGCAGCAGGCCATCCGCCTGTTGCAGCTGCCGATCCTCGAACTCAACATGCAGCTGCGCGAGATGCTGGAAAGCAACGTCATGCTCGAGCTGGAGGAGCCCGCCGAGCGTGAGACGGAGTTTGCCCTGTCGCAAACAGCGGTCGACGTGCCGCCGGGAGAAAGTCCGGCGGCGAAGTCTGCCGACGAGGCCGCTTTCGAGGATTACGATCCCGACGAGAGCGGTGTGCTCCCCGATGATGCGCAGGACTCCGCGCTCTGGAGCGAGGTGTCGGTCGCCAGTCGCGGCGCCGATCCATGGTCCGAGGACCGGCAGAGCGAAATCGCCGACACCTCGGGGCAGTCCCTGCACGAGCACCTCCTGTGGCAGCTCGGCATGGAGCACTTCACTCCCCGCGAGGTGGTCATCGGCGAGGTGCTGATCGACTACATCAACGACGACGGTTACCTGACCGAGCCGCTCGATAGCATCCTCGGCATGCTGCCTGCTGCCGCGGGCTATACACTCGCGGAAGCCGGCGACACACTCGCGAAGATCCAGCAGCTCGACCCGGCCGGAGTGGGCGCGCGGGATCTAGCCGAGTGCCTGTGCATCCAGCTCGGGCAGCTCGGGGAGGACGTTCCTGGCCGCGGTCTCGCCCTGTCGATAGCCGGATCGCACCTGGACCTCGTCGCCGCGCAGGAGTCGGTGGTGCTGAGGCGCACGCTCGGGGTGTCGGAAGCCGATCTCGACGAAGCACTTGCGCTGCTGCGCGCCTGTCACCCGAAACCCGGCACCGCCATCCAGCCGAGCACCACCGAGTTCGTCGTACCCGACATCTTCGTGCGGCACGTCGATGGCAAGTGGGTCGTAGAGGTCAATCGCAGCCTCGCGCCCCGGCTGCGCGTCAACCAGGCCTACGCACACATGCTCAAGGGCAATGGCGAGCACACGGTGCTTCGCGGCCAGCTGCAGGAGGCCCGCTGGCTGGTGCGCAGCCTGGAAATTCGCAACGACACACTGTTCAAGGTGGCAAGCTGCATCGTCGAGCGTCAGCTCGAGTTTTTCGAGCACGGCGAAGAACACATGAAGCCGATGATCCTCAAGGACATTGCGCAGGCAGCGGAACTCCACGAATCCACCATCTCCCGCGTCACGTCGGGCAAGTACATGCACACCCCCCGCGGCGTGTTCGAGCTTCGCTATTTCTTCTCGAGCCAGGTCAGCGGCGACGACGGCAGCGAGCAATCGTCGACCGCCATTCGCGCGAAGATCCGCAAGCTCATCGGACAGGAGAACCCGCAGAAGCCGCTGAGCGACAGCCGTATCGCGGAACTGCTCGGCCAGGAGGGCACCAGCGTGGCACGCCGCACCGTGGCCAAGTACCGCGAGGCACTCAAGATCGCCCCGTCCAGCGAGCACAAACGAAAAGCCGCCCGGGTCACCGGGCGCCAGTAGCCAGTTCAAGACCGACGAGGAGAACCGTCACATGCGAGTCAACCTGACCGGCCACCACATCGATATCACACCGGCCCTGCGCGACTACGTCGACAGCAAGCTGGCGAAGCTGGCCCGGCATTTCGACCACGTCACCGACATCCACTGCATTCTCACGGTAGAGAAGCTGCAACACCGGGCCGAGGCGAAGATCAACGTCAGCGGCAACACGCTGTTCGCCGATTCAACCGAGGAAAACATGTACGCCGCGATCGACACCCTGGCGGACAAGCTGGATCGGCAGATCAAGAAGCACAAGGAGAAGGTCCAGGCGCACCACGACAAGCACGACCGCAACGGCGGGAAGCGCGCCTGGTGACCTGCGACGGTCACGACAACCCGCTGCGGAGGTAATCACGGCATGCGCCTGGTCATCGTCAGCGGCCTGTCGGGCTCGGGCAAGAGCGTGGCGTTGCACCTGCTCGAGGACGTCGGCTTTTATTGCATCGACAACGTGCCGGCGGCGCTGCTCGGCTCGATGATTTCCCAGATCGTCAGCACGGGTGACGCGTTTTACGACAACCTCGCGATGGGCGTCGATGCCCGCAGCCGGGCGACCGACCTGGGCTCTCTGCCAGACCTGCTGCAGGAACTGCGCCGCCAGGGCATACGTTGCGAAGTGATATTCCTGCACGCGGACGAGGACAGCCTGCTCAAGCGTTACGCGGAAAGCCGCCGCCCGCACCCGCTGGCCACGAAGGGCGTCAGCCTGCGCGAAGCGATCGCGCGGGAGAAAGAACTGCTTGGGCCGGTCATCGCCTGCGCGGAACTCATCATCGACACCAGCCACACCAGCATCTACCAGCTCCGTGATGCCGTGCGGGGTCGGGTCGGCCTGCGCAAGGAGCCGGGCCTGTCGATACTCATCGAGTCGTTTGGCTATAAGCACGGCATCCCGCTGGATGCAGACTTCGTCTTCGACCTGCGCTGCCTGCCCAATCCCTACTGGGAGCTGACCCTGCGACCGTTGAGCGGGCGTGACCAGGCGGTCATCGACTACCTCGACGGCCAGCCGGACGTGCAGCGCATGTTCAGTGATATCGCGGCTTTCCTGGAGTACTGGGTTCCGAAGTACATCGACTTCAATCGCAACTATCTCACGGTGGCGCTCGGCTGCACCGGCGGCCAGCACCGCTCGGTCTACATGGCCGACAAGCTGGCCACCGTCCTTTCGCGGCAGTACCCGCAGGTGCTGATCCGGCACAACGAGCTGCGCGGTGTAGGCCGCCCGCCCGACCTTCCCCCCGACGGGGCTTAAACCCGCAACGCCGAATCGCTACACTCCCGCCCGGGCCCTTGCCGGCAAGAACCGCCGGGCAGCGCCTGTTCAAGCGCGCCAGCGGGCTGCGCGGCTCGCCTGACCGTCCGCTCCTCAAGAAGATCACGCCCGGGGTTCCATGGTGGAAAGCGAGCTGCACAACCGCACCGACCTCGCGCACGTCCTCGATGCGCTCGAGGCCGGGACCGTGCGCCAGGTGCAGCGACTGGTGCGCGCCCTGCACCCGGCAGAGGCAGCACACCTGCTCGAGTCGATGCCCCCGGCGCAACGCCGCCTCGTCTTCGACCTCGTCGATCCCGAGGAGCAGGGCGAAATCCTGGTCGAACTCGCCGACGACGTGCGGGCCGACCTCGCCGAGAGCATGGACACCAAGGCGCTGGTCGCGGCCACCGAGGACATGGACCTCGATGACCTTGCCGATTTTCTCGCCGATCTTCCGGAAGCGCTGACTACCGAGGTGCTGCGTTCGCTGTCCCAGACCGACCGCGAGCGGCTGCGGGCGGTGCTCTCCTATCCCGAGGACAGCGCGGGCGGCCTGATGAATCCCGACACCATCTCGGTTCGTCCGGACGTCACCCTGGAGGTCGTCATCCGCTATCTGCGCATGCTGGGCGAGGTTCCCGACAAGACCGACGCGATCTTCGTAGTGGACCGCCACGACCGCTATCTCGGTTCGCTGTCTTTCTCGCGCCTGCTGACGCGTGACCCGGACAGCAGCGTGAGCGACGCCATGGATGCCTCCCTGGAGGCCATCCCGGCCACCATGCCCGACCGCGAGGTCGCCCAGGAATTCCAGAACCGCGACCTCGTCACCGCCCCGGTCATCGACGAAAAGGGCAGGCTCCTCGGGCAGATCACGGTCGACGATGTCGTCGATGTCATCCAGGAACAGGCCGACGAGGACATCCGCCGGCTGGCAGGCCTGCCGGAGGACGACGACATGTT
>JAKLLP010000089.1 GCA_023150055.1 Gammaproteobacteria bacterium
GCTCTGCATCAGGCGCGTAGCTTGGTCGCGTTCCATCTGGTTTCTCCCGGCGGGGCTCCTGCCGCCTAGAACTGGTCTTTATTGGCGGCCTTGAAGCGGGCCTCTTCCTTGCTGATCACACCCTTCGTCAACAGGTCCTGAAGGTTCTGGTCCAGGGTCTGCATGCCGGCCGCCTGCCCGGTCTGGATGGCGGAATACATCTGCGCGATCTTACCCTCGCGGATGAGGTTCCTGATGGCCGGCGTGCCGATCATGATCTCGTGCGCGGCTACACGGCCTCCGCCACAGCGCTTGAGCAGCGACTGAGATATTACGGCGCGCAGCGACTCCGAGAGCATGGTGCGGATCATCTCCTTCTCGTTCGCGGGAAACACGTCCACGATCCTGTCGACCGTCTTGGCGGCCGAGCTGGTGTGCAGGGTGCCGAAGACGAGGTGGCCGGTCTCGGATGCGGTCATTGCGAGGCGGATGGTTTCCAGGTCGCGCATCTCCCCGACCAGTATGACATCGGGATCTTCCCGCAGCGCCGAGCGCAGGGCCTCGGAAAACCCGAGCGTGTCCTTGTGAACTTCGCGCTGGTTGATCAGTGATTTCTTGCTCTCGTGCACGAACTCGATCGGGTCCTCGATGGTGATGATGTGATCGGGCTTGTGCGTGTTCACGTAATCGATCATCGCGGCGAGCGTGGTGGACTTGCCAGATCCCGTCGGCCCGGTCACCAGCACCAGTCCCCGCGGATACATCGCGATGTCGCGAAAGATCGCCGGCGCCTTCAGGTCTTCCAGCGTGCGGATCTGCGAGGGAATGGTGCGGAACACCGCGCCTGCACCGCGACTCTGATTGAAGGCGTTGACACGGAAGCGCGCCAGCTTCGGGATCTCGAACGAGAAGTCCGTCTCGAGGAACTCCTCGTAGTCCTTGCGCTGCTTGTCGCTCATGATGTCGTATATCATGCTGTGCACATCCTTGTGCGACAGCGCCGGCATGTTGATGCGCTTGACGTCACCGTCAACGCGGATCATCGGCGGCACGCCGGCCGACAGGTGCAGATCGGATGCGTTGTTCTTGACAGAGAATGCGAGTAATTGCGCTATGTCAACGGCCATTTCCGTCCCCAGCTCGAGCTGTTGCCTTCATCCTACGCCTATCCCGCACTTGCCATAAGCGGGCCACGCCAGTGCCGCAGAGTATAGGGACGCAGCCCCCGCTCACCGTGACCGCAATCACGGAAAAGCTCGCGGTATTGCGCCAGCGGATCGACGCTGCCGCCCGCGGCGCACAGCGCCTGGCAGGCGACGTGACCATCCTCGCTGTCAGCAAGACGCAACCGGTTGAAGCCATCGGCGCCGCCCATCGCGCCGGCCTGTCGGATTTTGGCGAAAACTATGCCCAGGAAGCCGTGCCGAAGATCACGCAATTGGCTAATGGTGCCGCGGACGGCCTGCGCTGGCATTTCATCGGCGGTATCCAGGCCAACAAGACGCGCCTGCTGGCGGAGAACTTTCACTGGGTCCAGACCGTGTCGAACGCGCAGATCGCCGGCCGGCTCTCCCGCCAGCGCCCCTATTACGCCGGCGACCTGCAGGTCTGTCTCCAGGTCCGGCCGGAGCCGGCCACTCACCGGGCCGGAGTTGCCGCGGCCGAGGCGCCGGCGCTCGCGCGGGCCATCGCCGATCTGCCGCGCCTGCGGCTGCGCGGCCTGATGTTCATGCCGCTACCCGGCCTCGGCCCGGACCGCTTGAGGGCTGAATTTCGCCGTGTACGCGCGCTGTTCGAGGAACTGCGCAGCGCCGGTCACGATCTCGACACGCTGTCCATGGGCATGTCCGATGACCTGGAGCTTGCCGTCGCCGAAGGCAGTACCATGGTACGCATCGGTACCGCGCTGTTCGGCCGGCGCAACTGAGCAAAGGTATCAACTCACGGTGGCCCGGGAAGACCTGCAGATTGGTTTCATAGGTGGCGGCAACATGGCGCAGGCGATCATCGCGGGCCTGTTGCGCGCCGGGCATGCACCCGGGGCCATCACCGTTGCAGAACCAGCCCCGGCAGTACGGGCCAGACTTGTCGGGCTGAATCCGTCGATCGGCGCGACCCACTCCAACGCCGACGTCGCCGGCAGGGCCGCGGTGCTGGTGCTCGCCGTGAAACCGCAGGTCATGCCGGACGTGCTCGCCGAACTCAGCGCCGCCAGGCGTCCGGCCGGGCAGCTCATCATCTCGGTAGCGGCCGGCGTCACGCTGCAGACACTGCGGCTCGCGCTGGCTGGGTCTGACGCCGTGCGCGCCATGCCAAACCAGCCCGCGCTCATCGGCGAAGGCATGACGGCACTCGCGGCCGCGACCGACCTGGGCGAGACCGGACGGGCGAAGGCCGAGTACATAGCCGGCTCGACCGGGAAGACCCTGTGGATCGCGGATGAAGCCCTGATGGATGCCGTGACCGCCGTATCGGGCAGTGGCCCGGCCTACTTCTACCTCCTGATGGAAATCATGGAGCAGGCCGCCGTCGAGCTGGGTCTGCCTGCCGAGGTCGCGCGGACGCTGGTGCGCCAGACCGCACTCGGCGCCGCCCGCGCGGCAAACCTGCCGGGCAATGAGCCCGCGACGCTGCGTGCCGGCGTGACCTCGCCGGGCGGAACGACCGCCGCCGCGCTCGCGGTGCTGGAACAGGCCGGGCTGCGGGAGACGCTGCAACGGGCCATTACCGCCGCGCGCGACCGGGGCGCCGAACTCGGCCGCAGTTCCCGCTGAACCCTGGATCGGAGCACCTCGTCGATGCAGAACGCCCTCGTATTCGTCGTCTCCACCCTGCTCGACCTGCTGGTCATCGCCTTCATCCTGCGGCTGGTGCTCGGCTGGGTGCGGGCGGATTTCCGCAACCCGCTCGCCCAGCTCATCATCAAGGTGACCAACCCGCTGGTCATTCCGGCCAGGCGAATCATTCCGCCGGCAGGCTCGTTCGACACGGCTACGCTGATCGTCTTGCTGGTGCTGCAGACGTCGGCGACCGCCATTCTCATGCAGCTCTCCTGCATCGGCGCCCCGCAGGTGGACCAGGTCTTCGTGCTGGGATTGCTGCGGCTCGTGCACGTCGTGCTCAACGTCTATTTCTGGCTGCTCATCATCTACGTGCTGTCGAGCTGGCTCGCCCCCGGCGGATACAACCCTGCGCTCGCCCTGCTGTCGAAGGTGGTCGAACCCCTGCTGGCGCCCCTGCGGCGCGTGATCCCGGTCATTGCCGGGCTCGACCTGTCGCCGATCGCCGCATTTCTGATCATCGGATTCCTCGAGCGGCTGATCCCGGCGCGCATCCCGCTGGCGGGTCTCGTCTGTGTGCCGTTCTGAATGCCTGCGCAAGGGGCGGACCTGCGCTGCGGACGCTGGGACAGCGACGGTGCGCTACTGTTGCCGGTGCGTGTCCAGCCTCGCGCGCGCCACGCCGGCGTCGGACCGGTACACGACGGGCAGCTGAAGCTGAGTCTCACCGCTCCCCCGGTAGACGGCAAGGCCAACGCTCAGGCGAGGGAACTGATCGCGGCGGCTTTCGGCGTGAATATTTCGCAGGTCACGCTCCTGCGGGGCGAGTCCGGTCGGCAGAAGCTCTTTCGGATAGAAGGTCCGCGACATATCCCGTCGGAACTCCGGCATGCCTGATCTGCCTGAATTTCGATTCTGGTTTATAGTTCATACCAACGATTTATCTCATCAAGTGCGGTGACGCAATGACCACCAAGAACGTTTCACGCCTCCTGCCCGGCATGCTCTTCCTGTGCGCCTTTTCTACGCTGGTCGCCTGCGGCCGGCAGCCCGGTCTGCCCAGTTCACCGACGCCCACGGGCGGGACCGCACCGCCCGCAGAGGCCGCCGGCGTCGCCTCCAAGGACTTTGGCGACTACGTCGTGCATTTCAACGCCATCTCGACCGACCAGCTCACACCCGAGGTCGCCAAGTCCTACGACATCGTGCGCAGCAAGAACCGCGCGCTGCTCAATGTCTCCATCGTGAAGAAGGTCGAAGGCACGACGGGGCAGCCGGTGCCGGGCAGTGTCGCAGCTCTGGTCGCCAACGATACCGGGCAGGTCAAGAACTCCACCCTGCGCGAGATCCGGGAAGGGGATGCGATCTATTACATCGGCGACTTTGCCGTCTCCAATGCAGAAACGCTGATATTCACGGTGGATGTCACGCCCATCAACGAGACCAGTCGCTTCAGCGTGCGCTTCACGCGGACTTTCTACAGCGAGTAGTCGAGCCCGTAGGGCCTGTCTCAATCTCCCCCGGTGGCGGCCGGTTTCGCCTGCAGCACCTCATGGCGCAGGCGAATAACATCGCCGCGCGCGACGTAGAGAAGTTCCGAAACCTTCCCGACCAGGTACTCCTCGTACTTGTCGAGGCGGCGGTCTGCAAGCGCCACGTGCCAGAGCATGCGCACGAACTCCGCCTTCTCCTCGTAACCGAGCGCCTCCTGCAAGGGGCGCGTGAATTCGTACAGCGAGACGGAGTCCTCGACCGCATCACGCGCGCGGTGCACGAGAGCGCTTGCCTCATCCACCGGCAGATCGAGCCGCACCGCGAGAAGGGCGCCGATCTCCTGCAGCTCGTCTTCCTTGACGTTGTGGTCGGCACGGGCTGCCTCAACCAGCAGCGCCGCCATCGCCAGCGGTACCCGGTCGGGATCGACTGGCGCATGGTCCGGTCGTGACAGACGCGCGAGGAGAGCCTGCAGCTTACGGATCACTGTGGCGCCCCTGGCACGCAATCCTCGCGCAGCCGGCCGACGAGGGTCTGGCGCAGGAGCGTCAGCTTGCCGTGGAAAAAATGATCCACGCCGGAGAGCATCACGAGACTGGCAGCGACACCGAGTTCCTCGGCCCACCCGGCCACTTCGTGGGCAGGCACCACACCGTCGGCATCACCCTGCACGATGAGCCAGGGCACGCCAGGCAGCCTGCCATCGAGAAGTCTCTTTGTGCGCTCGACTGGCGGCGCAATGGTGACGAGCCGCGCCGGCTGCACGGACAGCGCCGCACGACAGGCCACCATGGCACCGAAGGAAAACCCGGCCAGCACCAGGGCCGAGCCTGGATAACGCCCGCGCATCCAGGCGCAGGCCGCCTCGGCATCAGCGGTTTCACCGACACCATCGGCGAAACGGCCCTCGCTCGCTCCCACGCCGCGAAAATTGAACCGCAACGCCGGCCAGCCGAGCTCCAGCATGGCGCGCGATACCGTGTGCACGACCTTGTTCAGCATCGAGCCGTGGTGGAGAGGATGCGGGTGACAGATCACTGCGACCCGCGGGAAGACATCCCGCTCGGGCAACTCGAGCAGCGCGTCGAGCGCGCCGGCAGGTCCGCTGACCGTCACGGACTCCTTGTAGGGGGCGTGGTGATGGGCCATGCGGCGATTATAGTGGCGTCGGGCGCGATGACACCGGCGGCTGTCCGGACCCGCATCGTCCTTCTCCGCGCGGCGGCCTGGGGGGGGGCGCGTCCCGGGGAGCGGGCGACGCGGACCCGGGAGGCGGCGGCTTGGTTCCGGGTTTGCATCGCCGCGCCATATCGCTATAAATGCAGCCTCGCCGTTGAGTTGCGCACCTCATGCGACCACGCCCGATACCCGGAAATGCAGGGATCTCACCATGAAACTCACCTCGACTTCGTTCCGCCACGACGACCCCATCCCCGGCCGCTGCGCTTTTGGGGTCCCTGACGCCGTGGCGCACATGAAACTCGGCGAGAACCGGAATCCGCAGCTCGCCTGGTCCGGGATCCCGGCCGGAGCGAGATCGCTGGTCCTGATCTGCATGGACGTGGACGTACCTTCTTCGCTCGAGCATTTCAACAAGGAAGGCAAGGTGATCGACAATGACCTCCCGCGCGTGGAATTCTGTCACTGGGTCATGGTCGACATTGCGCCGCGGGATGGCGCCGTCGGCGAGGGCGAGTGTTCCAACGGCATCACGCCCCGCGGCAAGAAAGACCCGAAGGGACCGCCCGGCTCGCGCCAGGGCATCAATGACTACACTGGTTTCATGGCTGCGGATCCGGAGATGGCCGGCGACTGGTACGGTTACGAGGGTCCCTGCTCCCCGTGGAACGACGAACGCATCCATCACTACCAGTTCACGCTCTACGCGACCGACCTCGAGCGCTGCCGGGTCGAGGGTCGCTTCACGGCCGATGACGTGCGCAAGGCGATCGACGGGCACGTGCTCGCCGAGGCGCGCCTGACCGGCACCTACACGATGAACCAGAAGCTGCTGAAATGACGGCAGCGGCCGTCGATTTCTATTACGCCATCGGCAGCCGGTACTCCTACCTGGCGGCGACGCAGGTTCCGACACTTGCTGCAGAGACCGGCGCGCGCATCGAATGGGTGCCGATCGACAGCGTGCGGCTGCGCTCGATGCGTGGTGTGGATCCTTTCCGCGGCACTCCGGTATCAGCCCAGTATGAGTGGTCCTACCGTGAGCTCGACGCAAGACGCTGGGCTGCGCTGTATGGCGTACCCTTCGTCGAACCGGTCGAGCGCGTGGAGTTCGACCCGGAACTGCTCGCGCTGGCCTGTACCGCCGCGCGGCGACTCGGGCAGGTTCAAGCCTACAGCCGCGAACTCTTTCGCCTGGTGTTCGCCACCGAATCGACGGCGATCGGCACAGCCGAGTGCCTCGATGCCGCGCACGCGTGCGGATTGGCCGGAGCTGACTTCCAGGCTGCTCTGGATGCTCCGGCCACCCGCCTGGAACTCGATCTCGCGCAGGCGAAGGCCATCTCCGCCGGGGTGCCGGGCGTACCGGCCTTCGTCGCCGGAAAAGAGGTTTTCTGGGGCAACGATCGACTCGTCCTGCTGCGCCACCACCTGCTGCGACTCGCCATGAGATGATCGACCGGGACGCCGGCGCTCACTGAAGTCACCGCGGCGGCGGCCAGTTGTCGAGGGCAATTACGGGAACGACGATGAAGCTCAAGCGTTTCTTCAATCTCGAATGGGATGCGATCGCCGGGATCATCGCCGCTGTGGCGGCCATCGCGCTGCACCTTCTGCACATCGTGGACGAGGGTGTAATCCTGCCCATCATCCTCGCCCTCATGGGCCTCCTGTTCATCAATTTCATGCGCCACACGCGCAACAACGAACTGACCGCCGAACAGGTGGACCGCACGGCACACGCCGTCACGAAGATCCAGTCCGCGCTTGCCGGGCCCGATGTCCTGCTGGTCGGACCGCGTCACCTGCAGGCGGTAAACGAGCAGTTCCTGCGGAACATGAGCGGAGACACTCTCTGGTTCAATGTCTGCCTGTCGATGTACACGCCACAACCGCTGTTCGACGCCTTGCTGCGGCCGGCGCTCGAGAACCCGCTGGTCACCTCGATCCAGTTCGTGCTCGACGAGAGCCAGCGGGACCTGTGGCAACGCGACATCCAACCAAGAATCGCCGCCTGCGCCGGGCATGCCAAGGTAAAAGCGCCCGGCTGGCACGCCCTGGACAACACCGTGTCCTACATTCTGGCCGACAGCCAGTTGAGCGGCGGCTGCGAAGCATTGCTCAGCTTCTGGGGCGAGCCGTTCATGGCGCAGAGCACCGAACGGGACCAGCCGCGGTACATCTTTCACGTGCAACGGCACTGCGAGCTGCTGCCGCACCTGGAAGAACTGGCGCGTTGTTTACCGCCTCGACACTGATGCGGTCGTGATTGCCGAGATCTTCTCCAAGTAGACCATAACCACGCCGTCTACGGTAATCCGGCTCGAGGCGCGGCGAAGCGCCAAGATAATGACCCACATTGACCGCGCAGAAGTCGTCCGGTCAAGCCAATCCTGCGGGGCAAAGATGCAAGCTGGCGACCCGGCCATGTCTCTAATGAGCCCGGCTTCGACACGAGCGGAGACTTGTCTGGGTCGCCAATCGCCTCTACGGCAAGGTCGACGTCGAGCTCTGGCCAGAACAAATGCTCGGCAGAAGGCAACTCGACGTGAGAGATCTCTCGGATAGAAGCATCGCGAAACCACGGGAACTCGGAAATGCGGCCTTCGGTGAATCTCAGGTGGGCACATAACTACATGTAGACGACATAAACGCGGGGATGTTTCCCGGCGAAAGCGTCGCGTATGAGGGGTGACGGTACAGCAAGCACCTGATT
>JAKLLP010000008.1:0-13138 GCA_023150055.1 Gammaproteobacteria bacterium
CTGGTCGCCCTCCACCGTTGCCACGAAGCAACCGTAGACGACCAGCGCGGGATTGAGCTGGCCGGTGGTCGAGATCGTATTCGGCAGTGCCATGTGTCTTACCCCGATATGAGCGCTCGAATTCTGGTCACGGTCTAAAGGCCACGCGCCGGGCCGGCGCTGGCCAACAGCGGAATCTAACCTCAACTCGACCCGCCGGGCACGGCCGTAGTGGTAAATACTGCTACAACGTCGTTTGACAGTCGGCCGGCTGCTGTTCATTAATGCCGCCAATACCGTCAAAAAGCTGCCTACGCGATCACGCCCCCGGGAGATGACACCATGGTTCTGCCCCAGAAAACGGAAAACGCCGGTTTTCTCAACCCCACGCTGGCGGTACAGGCGTTCTTCACGGTTCCCATCGAGGGGGACATTGGTCGCCGGACCCAGTTCAAGCTGCTCGAGCACCACGACGTGGCCCGGTGGCTCCTGACGTTCCTCGAATACCTGCTCTGGAAACGTGGCGAGCTGGAAGGCGAACGGCGAATTGCCGAGCCGCCGGGCGGGCACACCCGGGAGGAGCTGATCCGGGGCGAGGTGATTCTCGTCTCGCAGCGCCCGGATGGTGGCCAGGCGATGCGGCTCAATCCGAAGCTCGAAATGGGACTCTATCTCTATGCGCGGCGCCCGGGGCAGCCTGCGCTCGATACGGCCATCGCGATCGGCGAGGACCCGGAGCTCACCGTGTGGTTGCTGGCGTATTGCCTGGGCGGCGGCAAGATCCCGTCGCAGGTACCGCTGACCGATTCCCTCATCCAGAGCCTGCGCCGGCATTCGATTTTCGTGGACGCATTGCCCGCCCCGGAAGTGTATTTCCCCGATCCGGCGGCACCGGTGGACCTCGCCGCCGAACTCGCCCCGATGTCACGCGTCTTTCATCAGCCGGCCGGCGAGCCGATTCCGCCGGAGGTCCGCGAGGTCCTCGGCAAGGAGACCCCGCGCCTGCCGCCCGACACGGACATCGCCTGGGGCCAGGATGGCGGCACCGGCATGGTGTTCCCTATCCGGCTGCCGCCCGGCACGGGCGATATTTCCGCCCTGGTCGGCACGCAGGCCGCGGCCGAGCGCGCCGCGCAATGGGAGCGCCGCATCCAGCTGGCGCGCGACACCATGCGCGAAGGCCGCTACGCCGTGCTGCCGGAAATCCTGCCCGCGGCGCAGCGTGAGAAGCTGCGCCACTATGTGCGCCAGCTGCGCGCAAATGGCTATTTCCCCGAACTCGGTGTCGGCGACGTGCAAGTGACGCTGCGCACCAATATCCACAAGGAGCAGACGATCGCCTCGCTGCACAATGGCCTGGCGCGCCTGGTCAACCGCTTCGACAACCAGCTGCTCATTCCCTCGTTCTGCCAGCTCGGCATCTACGAGGAAGGCGCCGTGCTCGACCGCCACCTCGATCGCTCGCAGTGCGAGCGCAACATGTCGTTCGTGTTCGACATGACCGGCCCGGACGGCGAGCCCGAGCCATGGCCGTTCTACATCGAAGTGAACGGCGCGCCGAAGCAGGTCATGTTGAAGCCCGGTGACGGCGCGGTGTATGCCGGCCACACCACGCCGCACTGGCGCGATGCGCTGCCGGCGGGCCAGAGCGCGACCGCGGCGTTTTTCTTCTTCGTGCCGCCGGATTTCAAGGGCACGTTCAATTAGGGCCTGTTCACAACTTCACTCCTCGCGCCTTGCAGGGCGGCTGTTGTGACGCCAACGCAGCGATCCCCATAGTGTGAACAGGCCCTAACGGCGAGAAGCGGCGGGGGTGGCCCCCGCCGGTCGGCCTACCAGGGCAGTTTCCTGCCGCGGTAGTCGATGAAGTTGCCCGAGTTCTCGAGCGTGAACTCGTCGATCACGCGAATCACTCCAGCGGCCGATTCCGCGGCCGTGATCATCGGGATCGGCACGTTCTTCGCGAACCCGGTATCGACCACGCCCGGGTCGATCAGGCCGAAGATCACCGCCCGCCGCGCCTCGACGGGCGCGCGGCGCATCTCCTTCGAGAGGTTGCGCATGATCATGTTGAGCGAGGCCTTGCTCGCCCGGTAGAAGGTCTGGCCGCCGAAGGTAAAGCTGATCGAGCCGACCAGGCTCGAAATGTTCATGAGTTTTTTCTGCTCGCTCGCCGCGACGTGGTCGATGAAGGCTTCCGTCATGCGGGTCGGTCCCTTGGCGTTGGTGTCCATGACCGCATCGAACGCCGCGTAATCGAAGCTGCCGAATTTCTGCTTGTCGTTGTCGCCGAGGAGGCCGGCGTTGTTGATGAGGACATCGATCGGCACGCCCGCGTAGCGGCGGGCCAGCGCCTCGATCGCGCCGGGGTCGGTGACATCGAGGATTTCGAGCACCACGTTTGGCCGGCTGGCGGCGAGGGCGACGAGCCCCGGTGACTGCTGCGGATTGCGGGCTGTCGCGATCACGCCCCAGCCGCGCTCGGCGTACTGGCGGGCGAGTTCGAGGCCGATGCCGCGGCTCGCGCCGGTGATGAGCACGGTGGGCTTCGCCGGCGCAGGCGGCGACTCGGGGCGCTCGCCTGTGGCGCTGCAGGCGAGGAGTGCCGACGCCACGAGGCCGAGGAGCGCTATGCGGCCGAAGGTTCTTCCCGGGATTTTCATGAACTGCTCACCTGCAGGGCCAATACGCTTCCGGATTATGGACGAGCCCGGCCCGTTTGCATCCGTCGGCCGATGCCCGCTCGACGGGCCTGGTATCGCGCCCGCCTGATCGCGCCGGGGGCGGCGCGGGCGTCGACGCGGCCGTCTCTCCCCGGCCTGCCGGCACGGTCCGGGCGCGGCTGCGGCGGTTAGAATGCCCGCCGGACGCCGTAACGAGCCCTTCGAGACATTCATGCAACCCGACGTCAGCCAACTCATGCAGAACGGCATCGCGCATCACCAGGCGGGCCGGCTCGACGAGGCGGAGCACTGTTACCGGCAGGTGCTGGAGCGCTTCCCACAGCAGCCCGATGCCCTGCACATGCTCGGGCTGGCGGCGCACCATCGCGGGCAGTTCCAGGCTGCCGCCGACCTCATCGCCCGTTCGGCGCGCATCACGCCGCATCACGCGCCCTGTTACAGCAATCTCGGCAACGCGCAGCGCGCGCTCGGGCAACTCGACGAGGCCATGGCGAGTTACCGGCGCGCGATCGAGCTCAACCCCGACTTCGCCGACGCCCATCTCAACCTCGGCAATGCGTTACAGCAGCAGGGCCGCTTCGAAGAGGCGATTCGCAGTCACCGGCGGGCACTCGAACTCGCCCCCGGGTTCGCCGACGGGCACTACAACCTCGGCAACGTGCTGCTGGCCATGGGCCGTTTCGAGGAGGCGCGCGAGTGCTTCGAGCGCTCACTGGCGATCCGTCCCGGCCATGCGCCATCCCTGAACGGTCTCGGCATCGTGTGGCAGTCCATCGGGCAGGTGGAAGAGGCGCTGCGCTGTTACCAGGCGGCCCTTGCCGCCGATCCAGACTATGCCGAGGCCCACAACAACGTCGGCTTCGTGCGCGCGGCCCAGTTCCGCCACGACGAGGCGATCGAGAGCATCGGCCGGGCGCTCGCCATCCGGCCCGACTACGCCGAGGCGCTGCAGAACATCGGCACGCAGTACGAGGCGAAGGGCATGCTCGAGAAGGCGCTCGAGTGCTATCGCCGGGCGGTGGCACTGAAACCGGACTTCGCCACGGCCTACAACAACATCGGCAACGCGCTGCTCGGGCTCGGGGATCTCGCGGCCGCGCGGCAGGCCTACGACCATGCGCTCAGCCTGAACCCCGGGTTCGCCGAGGCCTACAGCAATCTCGGCAACCTGCTGCAGACGCTCGGCCAACTCGATGAGGCCATAGCCTGCGCCGACCGCGCTCTCGAGCTGAGCCCCGGCGCCCCCGACCTGGTCTGGAACAAGGCTTTCGCGCTGCTGCTCAAGGGCGACTTCGAGCAGGGCTGGAAGCTCGCCGAGGAGCGCTGGAAGTTCGCCGACCCGACCCGCGTGCGCCGCCACTACAGCCAGCCGCTGTGGCTCGGTGCGGAACCCGTCGCCGGGCGACGCCTGCTGCTGCACCACGAGCAGGGACTCGGCGACACGCTGCAGATGTTGCGCTACGCGCCGCTGCTCGCCGCGCGCGGTGCCGAGGTGCTGGTCGTAGTCCCGCGCGCACTGGTCAGCATCGCCGCGGGCGTGAGCGGCGTGGCGGCGGTCCGTGCCGAGGGCGACGAACTGCCACGATTCGATCTGCATTGCCCGTTCATGTCGCTGCCGCTCGCCTTCGGCACCACACTCGCCACCGTGCCTGCCGCGGTCCCTTACCTGGTTGCGCCCGCTGCCGAGCAGGCGGCCTGGCGCGCGCGCCTCGCCGCTGGCCGGCGTCCGCGTATCGGCCTCGTCTGGGCGGGTTCGCCCACCCACAAGAACGACCAGCATCGCAGCATCCCGCTGGAGATGTTCGGCGCCTGCCTGCAGTTCGAGGCCGAGTTCATCTCGCTGCAGAAAGAGTACCGGCCAGGCGATATCGAACGGATGCGCGCCGACGGGCGCATCGACGACTATGCGGATCGGCTCACCGACTTCGGCGCCACCGCGGGGTTGATCGCGCAGCTCGACCTGCTGATCACGGTGGACACCTCGGTGGCCCACCTCGCCGGCGGCCTCGGCACGCCGACCTGGCTCCTGCTGCCGTTCGCGCCGGACTACCGCTGGCTCCTCGGCCGCGAGGACAGCCCCTGGTATCCGACCATGCGCCTGCTGCGACAGCCGCGTTTCAATGACTGGGCGCCGGTGATGGCAGGACTGCGGCAGCGGTTCGTGGAGCACTTCACGCGTACGGATGCTGCGGGCTGATCTGCGCCGGGGAGCGGCCTCGCGGGACGGGGGAGGCGGGGCAACGTTGCGCAGTCATCGTGGCAGTGGTGAGAGATACTGCGCCGGCCTGTGCGGCTCACGGCGGGCATGGAGAGCGGGGTGCGGGAGCCTTCAGCCGCAGGATAATGAAGCGTTTTAGGCCATTTTAAATATCAATAATACATAGAGTTACGTCATGAAAGACAAAAAAGACTTCAATATCACCCAGTGGCGTGCCCTGCGTAACGCGCCGCAGTTCGTCGCGCTCGCCACGGCCGCGGCCGGCAACAGCGGGCTGCTCGGCAGCCTCTCGGAAGGCATGGCCGCAGCGTCGGCGTTCTCGGCCGCGGGGCGGGCCAACAACGAGCTGATCAGGCAGATCTTTACCCGCGACGAAATCCGCTCCGCCCAGCAGGACATCCAGGCGGTGCTGAAATCGGTTCCCGCCGGAGCGGCCGTCGAGAGCCGGTTGCAGGAGGCGGCACTCGATGCCGTCCGCGCCGCCCTCGAGGCGCTGCAGGCGGTCGATGCCGGGACCGACCTCGACGACTACCGCAAGATGCTCACCTGGCTCGGCGAGGAGGTGGCGAACGCCGCCAAGGAAGGCGATTTCCTCGGCTTCGGCGGCGAGCGTGTCAGCGAAGGCGAGCGCAAGTTCCTCGCGCGGCTCTACATGATCGTCGGCCGGCCATAGTCGACAGTTCGCTTGTCACCGACGACCGCCCTTGCGGCGGACAACCGTGCCGCTGAGTGCCGGGCGGCCGCCAGCAGGCGCGCCCGCTCCTCGCACGTCCCTGTGCTCGTCGCTACGGGTTGCGCCGGCTGCTGGCATCCTGGCAGCCGGCTCCACACGTACGCGCGTGCTGGTGGCGGCCCGGCTACCGACGCCGCCAGGCGCAAGGTTCGGGAGAGCCTGCAACGGGCGTGTCGAGCCCGCGAGGCAGGGACGGCCGAGCGGCCAGGCGAGACCCCGAGCGAGCGCAGCACAGGGAGGTGCGCAGCGAGCGTACCGGCGCAGGCTCTCCCGGGCCGCAGCGCCCAGCCAGGCGTTTTCGCCAGCCGTACCCTCAAATGGGCGATGATCCTTTTATACTCTGCCGTCCGGCCGGGCCGGAACCGGGATTTTTCATTTGCGGGAGACGAATCGTGAAGAAGTTCGAGCAGCAGAAGCGCAAGTTGGGCACCCAGGACGGGTTCATCGCGGCCCTCGACCAGAGCGGCGGCAGCACGCCGAAGGCGCTGAACCTGTACGGCATCAAGAACGATGCCTGGTCGGGCGACCAGCAGATGTTCGACCTGGTGCACCAGATGCGCACCCGCATCATCACGACACCCGCCTTCAACGGCGATCGCATCCTGGCGGCAATCCTGTTCGAGAACACCATGGACCGCGACATCCAGGGCCTCGGCACCGCCGACTACCTGTGGAACGTCAAGCGCGTCGTGCCGATCCTGAAGGTCGACAAGGGGCTTGCCGAGGAGGGTGACGGCGTGCAGCTCATGAAACCCATGCCGGCGCTCGATGCCCTGCTCGACAAGGCGCGCGGCAAGGGGATCTTCGGCACCAAGATGCGCTCGGTGATCAAGCAGGCCAATCCGCAGGGCGTGGCGGCGATCGTGAAGCAGCAGTTCGAAGTGGGCCGGCAGATCGTGGCCAAGGGCCTCGTGCCGATCATCGAGCCCGAGGTCGACATCAAGTGCCCGGACAAGGCCGGCGCGGAGAAGCTCCTCAAGGACGGCCTCATGCGGGAACTGAATGCGCTCGCCGCCGGGCAGACCGTGATGCTGAAGCTCACGTTGCCCGAGCAGGACAATCTCTACGCTGACTGCATCGCGCACCGCAACGTGCTGCGCGTCGTGGCGCTCTCCGGCGGCTACACGCGCGAGGAGGCCAACCGGCGGCTCGCCCGCCAGCACAAGATGGTGGCGAGTTTCTCCCGCGCGCTGGTCGAAGGGCTCACCGCGCAGCAAACCGACGCCGCCTTCGACGAGGCCATGGACGAGTCGATCCAGAGCATCTTCGCGGCGTCGCGCACCTGACCAAAGGGGGGCGGTTCCCTGTTGGAGGCCGTCCCCTGTCGAAGAAAAGCTTCTTCGTCCATTGGCGGGGATGCGAGCTGGTGTGCGCCTTGCGACCTGCTCAGTGGGCTGGCGGCGGTGACGTCGCGGCGGGACGCTCGCTGCGCACATCCCTGTGCTGCGCTCGCTCGGGGTTCCGCTGCGCTCCGCATCCTGCTCCGCTGGCTCCACACGCCCGCCTTGACGTCACCGCCACCCGCCCTGGGGCGCCAGGAGCCGCGCCCGGGTGGAACTCGGCCGGTTGCCGCGCCATCCGCGCCAATGAGCGGAGAACCGACTGTTTTGACATAACGCAGGGTGGGGTTGGCTATTTTTCGTATCGCCGCCTCAGCCGCACTCCACCCGCAGGCTTTTGTGTGAGAATCGTGCCCCCCGCCCGAACACCCAGGTGGGGCACCCTCGGCAACCGCCTCGTCAAATAGAGAAATTGTTGCAGCTTGGCCGGCAATTCGCGCTGTTCACCGCGACGCTGTCGCTCGTCGTGGCGGGGGGGCTTTCCCTGCTCGCGCTGTTTGCCCGCTATGGGTGGATAGCCGAGCTGGTGTCCCATTTTCGCCTGCAATATGCGGTTGTCCTGGTGGCGCTCGTCGGCGGTTTTGCCATCACGCGCCGCCCGTATCGCGCGTTTGCGGCAGGACTGTTTCTGCTGCCGAACGCGTGGTTTGCGGGGCCATACCTGTTGCCGGGCGTGGTGACGTCTTCGGCGGCCGCTGCTGCCGCCGGAGAGGTCTCCATCGTTGCGCTGAATCTGTTCGTCGCCAACAGCGAGCACGCGGCGGTGCGTGCCTATCTGCGCCATGCGGACGCTGATATTCTCGTCCTTTCGGAGCTGACCCCCGCGTGGGTCAGCGCCCTGCGTGAGGTTACCGCGGCGTACCCGTACTGGGTGTCCGTAGATCGCAGGACGCCCTGGGGGTTGGGCGTGTATTCGCGTTTTCCCCTCAAGGGCGCGCGAGCGCTCGATCTCGGGCTTGGGGGCAGCGTCAACGTCGTGGCCACTGCAGCTTTGCCGGGTGGCGATGTGCAGCTCGTCGGTGTGCACCTCGCGTCGCCTACCTCTCCAGCGCGGGCCGCGCAACGTAACCTGCAGCTGCAGCGCCTTGCCGACCTGCTCGGTCCGCCCCGGCAATCCGGCGATGCGAGAAATCCGCCACGCCTGTTGATAGGTGACATGAACATCACGCCGTTCTCACCCTATTTTGGTGATCTGCTGGATCGCACCGGGTTGATCGACAGGCGGGCTCGGGATGGATTGCTGACGACCTGGCCAACGTGGTTCATGCCGGTCAGGATCCCAATCGATCACTGTATCGCCGACCCTGATCTGCCCGTGCTCGCGGTTCGGCGTGGCCCTGCCGTGGGGTCGGATCACTATCCGCTCGAGATCAGGCTGCACCGGCGCAGCTGATCGCCGCAACATGGCGTATCGCTATCGCGCCGGGGGGCGGTCACTCTCCCTGTGCGCCTCTGGTGTGCAAAGGCTGCCTGGCAGTGTTAAATAGCGCAGGTGCCGGGCCCGGCCTGGCGTCCTGCATCGAACAGCCGATCACCGGGGGTCTGCATGAGCCTCGTCAGAGAGATCCTGGCGCTTTTCGCCTACGCCTTCGTTTTCACGGTCGGTCTGGGCGCGCTGGCCGCCGCGATCATTTTCCTGATCGACAAACTCCAGACCAAGCACGCGATCAGGCGGAACTATCCGTTGATCGGCCGCTTCCGCTACGTGTTCGAAGACATGGGCAGCTTTCTGCGGCAGTACTTCTTCGCCATGGACCAGGAGGAGCTGCCGTTCAATCGAGCCGATCGCTCCTGGGTGTACCGTGCGGCCAAGGGCGAGGACAACACCGTTCCCTTCGGCTCGACACGCGACCTTCGCAATCCGGGCACGCTCATTTTCGTGAACAGCGCGTACCCCGTTCTGGATGAGGAAGTAATACCGACGTCGGAGGTCACTGTTGGGCCGAATTGCGGGCGGCCGTACACGACCAACCGCTTCTTTCATGTCTCGGCGATGAGTTACGGCGCGATCTCGCGGCCGGCGGTACTCGCCCTTTCGAAGGGCGCGAAGAAGGCCGGCTGCTGGCTGAATACCGGTGAGGGTGGTCTGTCTCAGTACCACCTCGCCGGAGGTGCCGATATCGTGTTCCAGATCGGCACGGCGAAGTATGGAGTGCGCGACACTGACTCGACGCTCAGTGAGATCCGGCTGCGCGAGATCGCCAACCATGAGCAGGTCCGCATGATCGAGATCAAGCTGAGCCAGGGGGCCAAGCCCGGCAAAGGAGGAATTCTTCCCGGCGCCAAGGTCACCGCCGAGATTGCCCGGATACGCGGCATCCCAAGGGGAAAGGACTCGATCAGTCCGAACCGCCACGTCGAGATCCGGGATGCGGGTACGCTGCTCGACTTCGTCGCGAGGGTACGGGACATCAGCGGGCGTCCGACCGGGTTCAAGACGGTCTTCGGGTCCTATGACTGGTTCGCGCGGCTTCTCGAGGAAGTCCAGAGGCGCGGTGCGGACAGCGCGCCTGACTTCATCACGATCGACTCCGGCGATGGTGGCACCGGCGCCGCGCCGATGACGCTGCTCGACAACGTCGGTCTGCCGGTTCGCGAGGCGCTCCCGCAGGCCATCGACATGCTGGCCGAGCATGGGCTACGCGACCGGATAAGGGTTGTTGCCAGCGGCAAGATGATTACCCCTGCCGGGGTTGCCGCAGCCCTATGCGCCGGGGCCGACTTCATCACCTCGGCCCGCGGGTTCATGTTCGCGCTCGGCTGCATCCAGGCCATGAAGTGCCACAAAAACACCTGCCCGACCGGTGTCACCACCCACGACAAGAGGCTGCAACGCGGGCTCGTGGTATCGGACAAGGCCGAGCGGGTGGCGCGTTACCAGCAGGCGATGGAAAAGGAAGTCGCGGTAATCGCCCACTCCTGCGGGGTTGTCGAGCCGCGGCTGCTACGCCGCGAGCACTGCCGTGTCGTGCAGGCGAACGGCCGCAGCATACTGCTGAGTGAGCTGTATCCTGGTCTGGCCGTCGCCTGAATCCGCGATTCAGTCCTCGATCAGGAAGCTTCGCAGCTGGTCGCTGCGCGAGGGGTGACGCAGCTTGCGCAGCGCCTTCGCCTCGATCTGGCGTATGCGTTCACGGGTCACATCGAACTGCTTGCCGACTTCCTCGAGCGTGTGATCGGTATTCATATCGATACCGAAACGCATGCGAAGGACTTTCGCCTCCCTCGGCGTGAGGCCCGCAAGCACGTTGTGCGTGGCTTCCTTCAGGCCCTCGGTGGTGGCGGCATCGAGCGGTGAGGAGATGGTGGTGTCCTCGATGAAATCTCCCAGGTGAGAGTCCTCGTCGTCCCCGATCGGGGTTTCCATCGAGATCGGCTCCTTGGCGATCTTCAGCACCTTGCGAACCTTGTCCTCCGGCATTTCCATGCGGACGGCCAGCTCCTCCGGGGTCGGTTCACGGCCCATCTCCTGCAACATCTGGCGTGAGATGCGGTTCAGCTTGTTGATCGTTTCGATCATGTGCACCGGGATCCGGATCGTGCGGGCCTGGTCGGCGATCGAGCGGGTAATGGCCTGGCGTATCCACCAGGTCGCATACGTGGAAAATTTGTAGCCGCGGCGGTATTCGAACTTGTCCACCGCCTTCATTAGGCCGATGTTGCCTTCCTGGATGAGGTCGAGAAACTGCAGGCCGCGGTTCGTGTATTTCTTGGCTATCGAGATCACGAGGCGCAGGTTGGCTTCGACCATCTCCTTCTTCGCACGGCGGGCCTTGGCCTCGCCCATGGACATCTGGCGGTTGATTTCCTTGATGTCGGCGATGGTGAGGTTGGTCTCCTTCTCGATGCCCTGTAGTTTGCGCTGGCAGCGGACGATCTCATCCTTGAGCTTGCCGAGCGCCGAGGAGTGCTTGCGCTTCGCACGAATGTGCTTATCGACCCAGTTGATCCGGGTCTCGTTCGCCGGAAAGGTGGCAAGGAAGTCCTTGCGCGGCATGCCCGCCTCACGGACGGCCAGTTGCATGATCCGCCGCTCCTGGCCGCGGATTGCATCCACGGTCTGACGCAGACCTGCGCACAGCGTGTCGAAGAGTTTCGGCGAGAGTTTCAGCTCCATGATTTCCGCGCAGAGCTTTTCGCGGGCCCTCATCGTGGTCTTCTGGCTGGCTCCGTTCGCGTCGATAGCCTTGAGCACCTTTTTGTGGTGCTTGAAGATCGATTTCAGACGCTTCTCGGCCTCCACGGGATCGGGACCGAGATCTTCCTCGGCCGGAGTGTCGTCGTCGCTTTCCTCATCGTCCGACTCTTCCGGCTCGCGCGCGCTGGCGGGGACTACTTCCTCGGGCTGGTTCGGGTCGATAAAGCCGGTCAGGACGTCCTGCAGGCGGGACTCGCCGCTCTTTACCGACTCGTAGGCGCTGGTCAGTATCTCGATAGACGGCGGAAAGAAGGAAATTGCCCGCTTGACCTGGTCGAGTCCTTCCTCGATGCGCCTGGCAATCTGGATCTCGCCTTCACGCGTCAGAAGCTCTACCGTGCCCATTTCCCGCATGTACATGCGCACCGGGTCCGTCGTGCGGCCAAACTCGCTGTCGACCGTGGCCAGCGCGGCCGCAGCTTCTTCTGCGGCTTCTTCGTCGTTGGTGAGCGACACGTCGGACAGGAGCAGGGAGTCGGCGTCGGGGACTTTCTCGTAAACGGTGATCCCCATGTCGTTGATCATGTTTACGATGTCTTCGATCTGCTCCGGGTCGACGATATCGTTGGGCAGATGGTCGTTGACCTCCGCGTATGTGAGGTAGCCTTGCTCCTTGCCGCGGGCGATCAGGAGTTTGAGCTGTGACTGCTGTTCGGCAGTACCGGCGTTTTCGGCGATATCGTCCACCGTAGTACCTCGGTTCGTGCACGTAAACCGCGCATTATATTGGGGCGGCCGCTGGTCATCCACAGTTCCTGAAGGCTGACCGCACCGCCTTAGCGGCGCTGCGGCAGAACCGCAGGCACTGCGCTAACTCCTTGACCCATAACGGCGATGCATGGGCCTCTGGACTTCACCGCCGAGACCGGCGGGTTGCTCAGATACAGGTATCGGCTGTGTGCCCGGGTTCTTTACCTGGTCCCTGCGGCGACTTCACGCTGCAGGCGTCGAAATTCCGCCCGTTCTTCCGCCGAGAGTGCCCCCGCCTCGGCCTTCGCAACCAGATCGGCAAGGCGCTCCTCGCGCTCCAGTGCCAGGATGCGGTGGAGGCTGTCGGAGAGCTCGCGCGTCGCTGAAGACTCGCTGACCAACTGGGTCTGGCTGAGCAGTTCCATCAGGTGCGGATATTCCGGGCGGTCGCGAAACCGTTCGACCAGCGCACCAGGTCCGAGTTCAGGGCGCGCCGCGGTGATGTCGAGAAGCTCGAGCAGCAGGGCGGCGCCTTTCTGCCGGACCTGTGCCAACCCGGCCGGGATCTGGATCCCGGCGCCAATGGCCGGGAAGTGGATGAGCAACGAGATGGCCTGCCGTACCAGGGAGGGTCGCGCGCGCGGACTGGTGCGCTGCGCTCGTCGCCGCGGCACGACAGGAGTGGGCTCGCCACGCGCATCGTCGATCACCGCCGCGAGACGAGCGCTGGTCAGGCCGACGGCGCTGGCCAGGCGATCCGTGAGCAGCTCGTGGAAAACGCCGGCCGGGACCTGCTTCAGCAGGGGCCGTGCCAGCTCGGCCAGCCTGGCCCGGGCGTCCAGGGAATCGGAACCCGCCTGGCGCTGCAACTCCTCGAGCAGGTAATCGGACAGTGGCAGCGCGGCGGCAAGGCGCCGGTTGAAGGCCTCGGCGCCCTCTTTACGCACGAGCGAGTCGGGATCTTCGCCGTCGGGGAGAAACAGGAAGCCGACCTGGCGCCCGTCACGCACCTCGGGGAGGGATGCCTGCAGGGCCCGCCAGGCTGCGGCGCGTCCGGCCCGGTCTCCATCGAAACAGAAGACCAGGTCGGGGACGACGCGAAACACCCGCCGCAACTGATCCGCCGTCGTTGCCGTCCCGAGCGTCGCCACCGCATTGCAGATGCCGTGGCGTGCCAGGGAAACCACATCGAGATAGCCCTCGACCACCACCAGCCGGGTGAGTCGGCGCTCTGCCTGGCGTGCCTCGTAAAGGCCATACAGCTCCTGGCCCTTGTGGAAGACAGCGGTCTCCGGG
>JAKLLP010000008.1:13148-17083 GCA_023150055.1 Gammaproteobacteria bacterium
GATGATGCGCCCGCCGAAGCCGATAATTCGGCCGCGACTGTCGCGAATGGGAAACATGAGGCGGTCGCGAAAACGGTCGTAGAAGCCGCCGCCCTCGCGTTCGACGATGAGCCCGGCCGCGTGGAAATGCTTCTGCTGGTCTGCGGACGCGGCGCACTCGCGCAGGAGGCCATCCCACGCCGCGGGAGCGTAGCCGATGCGATAGGCCTTGGCGGTTTCTTCGTCTATGCCGCGCGAGCGCAGGTAGCCGATCGCTGCCGGGCAGGCCCGCAGCGAACTTTCGAAAAAGCCCGCGGCCCGCGCGAGGGCGTCGAATACTGGAGCGAGCGGTGCATGTTTCTCCTCGCCACTCTCGCGCGGCACCTGCAGTCCGCATCGGCTGGCGAGTTCTTCCACGGCCGTGACGAAATCGAGACGGTCGTACTCCATGAGGAAGCCGAGCGCCGTGCCGTGTGCTCCGCAGCCGAAGCAGTGATAAAACCCCTTCGCCGGGCTGACCGTGAACGAAGGGGTCTTTTCGCCGTGGAAAGGACAGCAGGCCTTGTACTCCCTGCCGGCTTTCTTCAGCGGCACGCGTGAACCGATGATGTCGACGATGTCGGCACGCTGCATCAGTTCATCGATGAAATCCTGTGGAATGCGCGCCGTCATTTGGAGCCAAAGGGGGGTTCAGGGGGACCGAGGGGCAGGATACGGGCTCGAGCCTCGGGGCGTCCACGGGCGCGCCCGGCGTGCTGCGTGACTCTCTGCGCCGCTCAAGGTGGGGCGGCCCTGAGTGGTCTCAGCCGGCCAGCCGCGCCTTGACGAGGTTGCTCACCTGGGCCATGTCGGCGCGGCCCTGGAGCTTCGGGCGCAGCGCGTTCATCAGCCTGCCCATGTCCTTCATGCCGGTGGCGCCAGTCTCGGCGACTGCCGCGTCGAGCAACGCGAGGATCTCGGATTCGGAGATCTGGGCGGGCAGGTAACCGGCGAGCAGCTGCGCTTCCTCGAGTTCTTTCGTTTGCAGCTCGTTGCGGCCGGCCGACGCAAACTGGGCGGCGGCTTCGCGGCGCTGCTTGATGAGTTTCTCGACGATCTGCAGGACTTCGGTGTCGGTCATCTCGCGGCGGTCGTCGACCTCGCGTTGCTGGATCGCCGCGAGCAGCATCCGGATGGTCGACAGGCGGGCCTTTTCGCCGCCGCGGAGGGCGGACTTCATGTCCTCGCTGATCTTGTCCTTGAGCGACACGGGAGCGGGTCCCGGGTGTCGGGGGTCAGTAGAGGCGGCGGCGGCGACCGGTCTCGCGCGAGGTGCGCTTGAGCTGTCGCTTGATGGCGGCGGCTCGCTTGCGCTTGCGCTCCTGGGTCGGCTTCTCGTAGAACTCGCGGCGGCGCAGTTCCGTGAGGATCCCGGCCTTTTCGCAGGCGCGTTTGAACCGACGCAGGGCCGCGTCGAAGTGCTCGTTCTCTCTTACTCGTACGCTCGGCAAGGTCGCTGTCCTCGGGCGAAAAAAACCGGCTCTGGGCCGGTAGAGGCCGCACAATATAGCCATTTTGGGGTCGAATGCAAAGGCTCGGCACGGGCAGGGGCCCATCATGATTCTCGGTATAGAAACCAGTTGCGACGAGACGGCGGTGGCGGTTTACGACCCCGCGCGGGGCCTGCTCGGCCACCTCATCCACAGCCAGGTTGCGACCCACGCCCCGTATGGCGGCGTGGTCCCGGAGCTGGCTTCGCGCGACCATATCCGCCGCCTGCTGCCCATGGTGGAGGAGGTATTGGGCAGGGCAGGGGTCACAGGCCCTGGCCTCGACGGCATCGCGTATACGGCCGGCCCCGGGCTGATCGGTGCGCTTCTGGTCGGCGCCACCATGGCGACCGGGCTTGCGCTCGGCTGGCGGCGGCCGGCTATCGCGATCAATCACATGGAGGCCCACCTGCTGGCGCCGTTGCTCGAGGCCGAACGGCCCGAATTCCCTTTCCTCGCGCTGCTGGTATCCGGCGGACACAGCATGCTCGTGGAAGTGGCCGGGCTCGGCCGGTATCGGATCCTCGGGCAGACGCTCGATGATGCCGCCGGCGAAGCTTTCGACAAGACCGCCAAGATCCTCGGGCTTCCCTACCCGGGCGGGCCGGCGCTCGCGCGTCTCGCCGCCGAGGGTGGCCGGGACCGCTTTGCTTTCCCGCGGCCGATGCTCAACCGGAGCGGCTTCGATTTCAGCTTCAGCGGTCTGAAGACCGCGGTTGCGCTCAAGGCAAAGGAGATTGGCCGGTCGGACGGCCTGCTCACCGATGCCGACCGTCGGGATCTTGCGAAGTCCTTCGAGGAAGCGGTCGTCGACACGCTCGCTGGCAAGTGCCTGCGGGCACTGGAGGCAACCGGACTCACGCGCCTGGTGGTGGCCGGTGGCGTCGGCGCCAACGCCAGGCTCCGCGAGCGGCTGCGGGACGAACTGACAGCCCGCGGGTCCAGCGTCTATTATCCTCGCAACGAGTTCTGCACCGACAACGCCGCCATGGTTGCGCTGACCGGCGCCATGCGCTTGCGCGGCAGCAAGACCGGGCCGCTGACGGTGCAGGCCAGGGCCCGCTGGGATCTCGCGGAAATGCAACCACCCTGAGCAGACCACCGCACCATGCCGACGGACATCATTTTTCTGAGAGAACTTCGCGTCAGGGCGATCGTCGGCATCTGGGAGTGGGAGCGGCGCATGCCGCAGGACATCGTCATCGATCTGGAGATGGCCGCGGACATTCGCGCGGCCGCCAAAAAGGACCATATCGATGCGACCCTCGACTACAAGGCCGTGTCCAGGCGGGTCACCGAGTTCGTGCAGGAATCCGGGTTCCAGCTGGTCGAGACCCTCGCCGAACGCGTCGCGGAGGTGGTGATGACCGAGTTCTCGGTGCCCTGGGTGCGCGTTGCGGTGCACAAGCCGTTTGCGATCAGGAGTTCGCGCGACGTGGGGATCGTGATCGAGCGCGGGGATCCGCAGGGCACGCCGGGCCGCAGGTCGAAGAGCCGGTGAGCGGCGGCGTGCAGGGCGGCACCGGCGTGACTTCTGCGACCGCTCCGGTGCGCGTTTTCGTCGGTGCTGGCAGCAATATCGAGCCGGAGCGCCACCTGCGCCTGGCGATCGACCAGCTCGAGCGGCAATTCGGCCCGCTCGTTCTTTCCTCCGTGTATCGCAATCGCGCCGAGGGGTTCGAGGGCGCCGACTTCCTCAACATGGTCATTGGCTTCACGACCCGCGAGACACCCGCGGTGATCGTCGCGGCGCTCGAGCGGCTGCACGCGCAGGCGGGTCGTGTGCGTGGCGGCAACGCCTTCGCGCCGCGCACCCTCGACCTCGATCTGTTGCTCTATGGGGATCTGGTGAGCGAGCAGTGGCGTTTGCCGCGCGAGGATGTGACGCGCTACAGCTTCGTGCTGGGGCCTCTCTCCGAATTGGCGCCGGAATTGCCCCACCCGGTCACCGGCATGACGATGGCCGAGTCGTGGGCGCGTTACGACCGCAGCCGGCATCCGCTGACCCGGCTGCCATTGTCGGTGCTCGGCCGGTGATCGTCGTGCCGGGCGCGTTTACCAGCCGACGCTGCGGCCCCCGTCGACCACGATGATCTGGCCGGTCACGTAGGTCGCGTCGCGCGCGAGGTAGAGCACGCAGCCGGCGATGTCCTCCGGAGTGCCGGGCCGCTTCATGGGAATCTGCCGGATGATGCTCTCCCGCGTGCGATCCGCGATCCCGTCGTCCGGCCACAGCACCGCGCCCGGCGCCACGCCGTTCACGCGAATATGCGGTGCGAGGTCGCGCGCGAGCGAACGGGTCAGCATGGCCAGTCCGGCCTTGGCCGCTCCATAGACCGGGTGGTCGCGCAGCGGGCGAATGGCGTGGATGTCGATCAGGTTGATGATGACCCCCTCGGCTGCGCGCAGGTACGGAAGAGCGGCCTG
>JAKLLP010000008.1:17093-17424 GCA_023150055.1 Gammaproteobacteria bacterium
GTCCTCCCACTGCGCGGTGGTGATCTCGCCGAGCGGTGTCGGATAAAAGCTCGAGGCATTGTTGACCAGGACGTCGAGCCGGTTGGTGCGCTCGATGAGGCCCTGCACCATCGGCGCGATCTCGTCCTGCCGGAGCAGGTCGCACTGCACCGTGATGGCCGAGTTCGGACGGCTGGCGTTGAACTGCGCGGCCAGTTCATTGGCCGGCCCCGCTGAGCCGCGATTGTGGATCGCGACCGACGCGCCCGCCTCGTGGAGACTTCGTGCGATGCTCGCGCCGACACGCCGGGCAGCGCCCGTGACCAGCGCCCATTTGCCTTCCAGTGATTTC
>JAKLLP010000090.1 GCA_023150055.1 Gammaproteobacteria bacterium
GCCTGGGCTCACGTCGTTTTTCCAGTTTGCCTGCAGCACGCTGCTCGGGCTGCCGTTTCGGGACGCCTACCGCGCCGGTACCGCCGCGCAGATGAAGAACCTCCTGCCGATGCTCGGTGTCGGCGGGCTGTTCATCCTGCTGCCGGTCGCCACCGTGCTGCTGCTGCCCCCGGCAGTGCCCCTGCTGTATTGCTTCCTGGCGGCGCTCTCTTACGTGAGCTTCCGCGAGATCTTTCTCGGGCGACCAGACAACCGGGCGAGGGAAAGGGCATCGCAGCGGGCCGACGCGACCTTGCCGTCCTCGGGCTATTCCGTGCGCAGCGCTTCCACCGGGTCGAGCCCGGCCGCGCGCTGCGCCGGCAGCACGCCGGCGATGAGGCCGATCAGCACGGCGATCACCTCGGCGGCCAGCGCGTAAGGCGGGGAAAAGCCGATCGGCAGGGCGGGTATCGCAATACCGAGGACGGCGACGATCAGCATCCCGGCGACGAGTCCGCCGGCACCGCCGAGCCCGGCCAGCAACATCGACTCGCCGAGGAAAATCGAGCGCACCTGGCCGCGACCGGCCCCCACGGCCCGCAACAGGCCGATCTCGGCGGTGCGTTCACGCACCGCGATGGTCATGATGGTGAAGATCCCGACCCCACCCACCAGCAGCGAGATTCCGCCGAGGGCGGCCACCGCAAAGGTGACCACGTCGAGCACGGACCCGAGGACCTCGAGCATCTGCTGCTGGGTGGTGATGGTCACGTCGAGCCCGCCGTGCCGGGCGATGATCATCCGCTCGATGCCGCGCACCACCTCGTCGGCCGAGGCCGCCTTGTCGTACAGGACGTCGATCTCGAACAGGCTCGCGCGGTTGTAGAGTTCCAGCGCGCGCGCTGCCGGAATATACACCGCATCGTCCAGGTCGAAACCGAGCACCTGTCCCTTCGACTCCATCACGCCGATCACCCGGTAGCGCTCGCCGCCCACCCGGATCATCTCGCCGAGAGGGTTGCGCTCGCCGAACAACTCGCTGCGCACCTTGGCCCCGAGCACCGCCAGCGGTCGCGGCGCGCGTGGATCATCCGGCGGCAGGAACTCGCCTAGCGCGACGCGGAAGGAGAAAGCCACGGGCATCTCCGATCCCACGCCGCTGATGTTCGTCTTGCGCTCGCGTCCCCCGCCCTCCACCGAGGCGGTGCCCTGTACGACCGGCACGGTGTTGATCACGAACGGCACCCGCTTGAGGGCCTCGGCGTCGTCGATAGTGAGCGGGCGGACGGAACCGAAAATGCCTGTCGCCGCGCCGAAAGTGGTGCTGCGCCCGGGATTGATGCCGATGATGTTGGTCCCGAACTGCGTGAACTGCGCCAGCACGTACTGGTGCAGGCCCTCGCCAATGGAAGTCAGCAGCACCACCGCCGTCACGCCGATGCCGATGCCGAGCGCGGTCAGCGCGCTGCGCAACCGGTGCGACGACGCAGAGCGTGTCGTGAACCGCAGTAGATCGGCGAAAACCATGATCAGCGCCCCGCCAGCGCGGCTATCGGGTCGAGCCGCGCGGCCCGTCGGGCCGGCAGGATGCCGAACACCAGTCCGCAGCCGACCGCCACCACGAACGCACCGCCAACCGCCCAGGCGGGCGGCTGGAAATCGAGATTGGGGTAGAGCGCGTGCATCATCCCCACGGCGAGATAGCCGAGCAGGGTTCCGGCCACGGCGCCGAAAATGGCGAGGATCACCGCCTCGGTGAGGAACAGCCAGGTCACCTGACGCCTGTTCGCGCCGAGTGCCTTCAGGAGGCCGATCTCGCGGGTGCGCTGGCTCACCGCCACCAGCATGACGTTCATGATCAGCACCCCGGCGACCACCAGGCTGACCGAGGCGATCCCGGCAAGAGCCGCCGTCAGCGCGCCGAATATCTCGTCGAAGGTCGCGAGCACCGAGTCCTGCGTGATCACCGTGACGTCCTCGATGCCCCGGTGCCGCTCGCGGAGGATGGCCGTCACCTCGCGCTTGGCGCGCAGCACGGCGTCGCGGTCACCGGACTGCACCAGCACCCGGAACAGCCCCGGCACATCGAGCAACTGCTGGGCGGATGCCACCGGCATGAGCACCAGCTCGTCCACGTTGACCATGACGGATATGCCCTGCTCGGCGAGCACCCCGACTACGCGGCAGCGCCGGTCGCCGACCCGCAGCCACTGGCCGACCGCAGGTTGCCCCGCGAACAACTCCGCCCGCACGACGTGGCCAATGACACACTCCGGGGAAGCCCGGTCCCAGTCCTCGTCCCGCAGGAATTTCCCGGAGGCCAGCTTCCAGCCGCGCACCTCGAGCAACGACGCGGTGGCCCCCATGACCGTGATATCGCGCTCGAGCCCGGCAAAAGACACAGTCGCCGCGCCGATCACCAGGGGCGCCACCTTTTCCACCGCCGGGCTGCGCAGCAAGGCGCGGGCGTCGTCGAGCGTAATGTCGCGCGGCGCTTCGCCGGCCATCAGTCCCGGCCCCATTCCGGAGGTCTCGATCTTGCCCGGCAGCACGATCAGCAGGTGCGTCCCGAGCGACTGGAACTCGCCCGAGACGAAGCGCCGCGCCGCCTCGCCGAGCGAGGTCAGCGTCAGCACTGCGGCGACGCCGATTGCGGTGGCGAGCAGCATCATCAACGTCCGCAACGGGTAGCGGACGAGCGCGCCGCCGGCAACACGAACGCAGTCACGGTAGGTCATGGGTCAACGGGCCTCGCGCCGCAGGTCCTCTACCACGCGCCCGTCACGCAGGCGCAGGCGGCGGCCCGCGCGCTCGCCGATCTGGCGATCATGGGTGACCACGACGAGCGTGAGGCCCTCGCTGTTGAGCTTTTCCACGATCCTGATGATTTCCGCACCAGACGCCGTGTCGAGGTTGCCGGTGGGTTCGTCCGCCAGCAGCAGCTTCGGCTGCATGACCATGGCGCGCGCAATGGCGACCCGCTGGCGTTCGCCGCCGGAAAGCTGGTCCGGGCGGTGGTCCCTGCGCGCGGCGAGCCCCACGCCCTCGAGCGCGAGCCGGCCCCGTTCCGCGCGCTCGGCCGGTGGCGTGCCTGCGAGCAGCATCGGCAACTCGACGTTCTCGAGCGCGTTCATGCGCGCCACCAGGTGGAAGGACTGGAACACGAAGCCGATCTGGCGCTGCCGTGTCTGCGCGAGTTCATCGTCGGTCATGGTCGAGGTGTTCACGCCGTCGAGCCAATAGGCGCCGGCCGTCGGCGTATCGAGCAGCCCGAGCACGTTCAGGAGCGTGGACTTGCCCGAGCCGGAAGGGCCCATGATCGACAGGTACTCGCCGGCCCCGATCTCGAGGTTCACGTCATCGAGCGCCCGGACGAGTGAATCGCCTACCTGGAAGGTCCGCGTCAGGCCCTCGAGCCGGATCATCGTCCCGCAGCCCCGCGCCTACTCGCGCTCGGCGCGCACGCCATCGCCGACACCCTCGCGGTCGACCGACAACACCACGAGGTCACCGGCCTCCAGGCCTTCCAGCACTTCGGTGTACTCCCAGCTCGAGACGCCGGTCACCACCTCGCGCTGCCTGAGGACACCCGCGCGCTCATCGAGCACCAGCACGCGAGCCCCGTCGATGAGCGCTGGGGTCGGAATACGCAGGACATCCTCGCGAATATCGAGGATCACTTCCACGTCGGCGCTGTAACCCGGCAGCAGGTTGCTCGCCTGGGGATTCTCGATTTCCGCCTCGACCTCGACGGTGCGGGCCTGTTTCTCGGTGTCGAGGACGTAGGGCGCGACGCGCCGCACGACACCGGGGAACTTGCGGCCCGGGAAAGCATCGAGGCTGATCAGCGCCTTCTGTCCGGCGCGTACCGCAGGGGCATCGACCTCATCGATCGGCGCGCTGATGTACAGGCAGGTCGTATCGACGATGTCGACCGTCGGCGGCGTCGGGATCCCGACGGGCGACGGCGTGACGAACTCGCCGAGTTCTCCGTTGATTTCGGCGACGATGCCGTCGAAGGGCGCGCGCAGGATGGTGCGGTCGAGACTCGCCCTGGCGACCTCGACGCGGGCCGCGGCAACCCGGGCATTCTCGCCCGCGGCGGCGCAGGCCGCAGCCCGGGCCTCGGCTTCGCCGACCGCCCTTTCGGCCAGTTCCTCGGCAATGAGCTTCTGCTCACGCAGGCGCGTCGCGCGCCGCGCCTCCGCGGCGGCGACCTCCGCGGTCACGCAGACCTCCTTGACCCTTGCCTGCGCCGCCACCCTATCGCGCTCCTGCAGCTCGAGCTGCGCGCGCAGGTCCTCGTTCCACAACTCGAGCAGCGTGTCGCCCTTGCGCACGACATCGCCCTCGCGGACGGGCAGGCGGGCGATCTGCCCGCCAAGCGGCGGGGCAAGGCGCGCGCGGTTGCAGGCATCCACCGTCCCCGCCCGGGTGTTGGCGACGGTTGCAGCCACCGTGCCACGCTCGACACCGGCCACGACCACACGCAGCGGCTTCGGACGACCGATCCATAGCGCCGCAGCCGCGGCAATTGCTACGACCAGGACGACGAGCAGCAGGTTTCTCGAGAGCTTGCGCTGCGGCACGGGGTACTCCGGCAGGACCAGCGCGCCAGTATAAAGCCCGGCCGTGGCGTTGGCCCTCCGGTGTCGGGCTAGTGTGGAGTTCTGCAGATAACCTTGCTACCGATGACCGCCCGGAGGCGGGGGTCTGCGCCCAAAGCGAGTATTGGAGGACAAAGGAGGGAGCGACGGCGCAGACCTCCCGCCGCAGGAGCGGTCCGTCGATCGCAGGCCGTCAAGGCATTTGCAATACGCCACACCGAGAGACCGCGCTTTTCCCGGCGGCCGGCCCGATCCAGGCGGCCTCGAAATCCCCCGCGGGAAGAGGCGCGGCGAAGTGGTACCCCTGGCCGGTATCGCAGCCCATGGCCGCGACGGCCGCCACGGTCTCGGCGTCTTCGATCCCTTCCGCCACCACCTCCAGATCGACGGCATGCCCGAGCCGAACGATGGAGGCGACGATATCGCGGTCCCGCGCGCTCTGGAGAATGCGCGAGATAAAGGCACGATCCACCTTGAGTTCGTCGGCAGGCAGGTCGCGCAGGTAGGCCAGGCTCGAATACCCGGTACCGAAATCATCGATCGACATGCGGATGCCGAGCTGACGCAGGCGTTTCAGCACACGCGCGCTCGCCACCGGATTTTGCATCAGCGAAGTCTCGGTCAGCTCCAGCGTCAGTTGCCCGGCAGGGAGATTCCAGACGCTCAGCGCATCCTCGACGAGGTCGACGAGATCCGGGTCATCGAGATTCCCCGCGGCGAGGTTGACGGCCACATTGAAACCGTCGTGTCTCGTGGCCCAGCCAGCGGCCTCCCGCAGTGCCGAATTCAGCACGAACTGCGTAAGTGCGCGGATACCGCGGGAATTCTCGATCGCCGCCATGAAGTGCCCCGGCGGAATCACGCCGGTTCCGGGCTTGTCCCAGCGCACCAGGGCCTCCGCGCCCGCGAGGCGTCCCGTGGCCAGGGCGATCTTCGGCTGGTAATGCACAGTGAATTCCCCGGCACGCAGCGCCTCCTCCATATCGAACCAGGCGTGGCGGAGCGCCGGGGCGCAGGTCTCTTCGAACGCGGTGCTGTAGAGCACGTGCGGTTCGTCACGGCGCCGGGCCACGCCGAGCGCCGCCTCGCACTGGCGCAGCAGTTCCTCCCCGCCATGCGCCGGTTCCGGCAGCACCGATATGCCGATGCGGGCCTTCATGCAGGCGCGCCCGGCACTGATCGCCACAGGCTCGAGGGCCGCCCTTGCCACCTTGTCGGCCGCGAGCAGCGCATGGCCCTCGTGCAACGGGTTGTGCAGCAGCAGGGCGAATGTCCGGGCATCGACCTGGAACACGATGTCCTGCGCGCGGGCGATCGAGCGCAGCCGGGCAGCGAACGCCTCGAGCGCCTTGTCGCCGCCGAGGTAGCCGAAACGGGCGTTGACCGCATCGAGCCCGGACAGACGGATAAGCAGCAGCGCCACGGTGGCGGCGTTGTCGCCGCGCCGAATGTGGTCGATCTCGCGCAGCAGCAGCGAGTAGCGGAAATGTGTCGCGGAGATGTCCTCGGGTTTATGACCCATCTGCGAGGTCAGCCGATGAAGTATTTCTTCGGATCGAGGCCGAAGGCGCCGGTTTCGTGGCCCCGCACGATCCATAGCGCTCCTTGCTCGGACTGATCGCTCGGCAATCTGCGCAGGTCGAGCGTGCGCAACTCCGGCAGCGGCCTGTGATCGGCATCGAGCACCAGCATCACCTTCGGGCGCAGGCGGCGAACCCGGTTCTGCTCCACGACGATACCGACTTCACCGGTGTTCATTTCCACGACGCTGCCGGTCGGGAACATTCCGAGCGCCTGCACGAACTGCTCGACCATCTCCTTCTGGAACTTCACGCCCGCCATGGCGTTGAGTTCGCGAATGGCGTCGTAGGGCGAGCGTGCCGGGGCCCAGGGCCGGTGGCTGGTCATCGCGTCGTAGCAGTCGACCAGCCCGCCGATGCGGGCAAAGACCGGTATGTCCGTCCCTTTCAGTCCTTTCGGGTAGCCCGAACCGTCGTGGCGCTCGTGGTGGCCCTCGATCATGGCCAGCACGTCGGCATTGACCCCTGGCGTGAGGCGGACCATGTCGAGCCCGTAGGAGACATGCTTCATCATCCGGAGATACTCGGCGTCAGTAAGCTTGCCGGCGCGGCCGACCACCTCTTCGGGCACTTTCGCCTTGCCGATGTCGAGCAGCATGCCACCCATGGCGAGCGTATCGAGCCCCTGCCGGTCGAAACCGAGATGCCGCCCGAGGATTACCGCCCAGACGGACGTCGCAATCGAGTGATGGTAGGCATACTCATCGCGCTTGCGCAGGTACACCAGCCACGCCATCGCGTCCTGGTTGCGCAGGATGCTGTCGATCATGGGCCGCACCGCCGCCTGCACCCTTTCGACATCGACACCCGCGCCCTTGCGGACGTGGACCAGCACCTCCTGCATGGTCACGACCGCCGCGTCGTAGCTGCGAATGGACTGCGGGGCTTCCGCGCGGGTGGATACCGTGTTGTTGTATTCGCGCTGGCCGTTGAAGCGCCCGGCGACCTTGCCGGTCGGATCGAGCCGGGTGACGACACGCATCATCCGGCTGGCCAGACTCATCGTGCCGCAGCGCCCGTCGGTGCCGCGGATCTCGTGGTGATCGGCGCCGTTCTGCAGCGCCCGCAGTACCTGCTCCTTCGGCAGGTTGCTGCGTGTCACGTCGATGTAAACATGCTTGCAGAACTGGCGCAGCAGTTTCAGTTCATTGTCTTCGCGGATTTCGAAGCCCTGGAACAGGAACGGCGTCTCGAGCCACGGACGGTCGAGCTGCGCGACGTACATGCCGCGCTCGAGGTTGGCGGTATTGATCTTGCTACGCTTGAACTGCAACGCAGTACCCACCGGGATCGGAGGAAATCCGTCCGGGGCATAATATCGGCGGGGTATCCGGCCGCCGTGGATCGGTTCACATTCCGCCCGGTGGAGCGCCCCGTGGTTGCGCACGCAGCGGACGCACCGTGACGCGGGTCAACCTTTCCGGGCGGCCTGAGGTAGTGTCCTGTTCCGCAAAGCATGGAAACACTCATGATGCGTAACGCCCTCTCCTGCCTCGCCGCCTTGTTGCTCGCGGCCTGCTCGGGCACCAGCGGCCCGATCATCGACACCAAGGGCGTCGACATGACGCAGTATCGCCAGGATCTCGCCGAGTGCGAGAGCTATGCCACGCAGGTTTCCACTGGCAGCGCGGTCGGCAAGGGCGCGGTCGGCGGCGCCGCGGTGGGCGCTGCCGTCGGCGCCATCGCCGGCGGAGACGCCGCCAAGGGCGCCGGCATCGGCGCGGTCACCGGCGGTGCCCAGTCCGCCCGCATCTCCGACCGGGAAAAGGCCGACGTGGTGCGTAACTGCCTGCGCGGCCGCGGCTACCGGGTGCTCAATTGATCTCGCGGCGCGACCTGCTC
>JAKLLP010000091.1 GCA_023150055.1 Gammaproteobacteria bacterium
AGCGCTTGCCGCGCAGCCGGTCGAGCGAGAACTCGCGTGCCAGGTGCATGAAGGTCATCACGACCAGCGCATCGGATGCGTAGCGGTGAAAGCTCCGCATGATGCTGCCGACCATGAAGTGCTCGTGAGTGATGGACTCCAGCGACTGCCAGGCCTGCGTGATACCGGTATCGAAAAAGATGTAGAGGTAGATGCCGCTGGCGGCGACAATCCAGTAGAAGAACCAGCCGAGGGCGCCGAGATTGGAAAACGGGTTCCAGGCCGGAGTGAACACCCGGTCGCCGGCATTCTCCACCCGCGCGAAAAGCGCGCGCAGCAGGCCTTTCAACGCGTGCATCGCAATGGTCCGTCGTCAGTGTGGCGGCACCGTAGCATCAGCTCGTCCGCCACCAGGTGCGAATAATCATCCAGCCGACCACCGAGAGACAGGTCACGGCAGCGAAAATCTCGACGAACAGGCTGTAATCGAAACGGTAACGGCCTGTCGCCGGATCGAACACGGTGCAGAACAGCTTCACCTCGTTCGTCAGGCTGGTCAGCAGACCCGCCTGCGGCGGCGTCCTGAACACGAGTTCCTTCAGCGGTTCGACCAGTGCCGGGGCGGGAAACCGCTCGCCGTAGACCTGCCGATATACCCGCCCCTCGCCATCGAGCACCGTCGCCTGGGCGAGGTGGTCGAAACCCTTCGCCGAGACCACATAGGAAAACCCGAGATCCGCCATGAGACCCGCCAGCGTCCCGGCGTCCCCGCTCAGGAAATGCCAGCCAGGCTCGCTGATCCCGCGTTCGCGCGCAAACTGCCGCATGCGGACCGGACTGTCGTTGGCGGCGTCGAAGCCGATGGTGAGCACGGTAAAGCTGTCCTCGCCCAGCACCTCCCGCGCCATGCCGACGACCTTGCCGAGGTACTCGGTGACCATCGGGCAGGTGTGGTAGCAGCTCGTGTAGATCAGGCTCACCACCACCGGAGCACCACGCAGGCTGCCCAGATCGAACGGGCGGCCGTCCACGTCGGTGAAGCGGTAATCGGCCGGGATCTCGCGCCCGATGGCGGCCTCGCTCAGTTGCAGCACGCGCTCGCGATCGAGAACGTCCGCGCCCGTCGCAGTGAACGCGAGGCCGAGGAAAGCGATCAAGCCGGCCAACCGGGGGAAGCTGCGCCGCGGCTGCATGAACAGGCAGCCTCAGGCGATCAGCGCATTGTCGAGGATCGCGGCGGTAAGCAGCACCCCAAGCTGCACGATAGAGGCTGCGAATACGCGCCAGCCCTGGGCCACGGTGGGATTCCTGACGAGACGCCACGAAGCCTGCACGAAGTACCAGCCGCCGCCCGCTGCGCCGAGGAAGTAGATCCAGCTCATGCCGAAAAACACCGGCAGCAGCGAGAGCAGGACCAGTGCGACGACATGCACGAAAATCGTCCAGGTAGCGGCCGATTCGCTGACGACCGTCGGCAGCATGGGCACCCCGGCCTTCAGGTAGTCACGCCGGCAGGCAAAGGCCATCGCCCAGAAATGCGGCGGCGTCCACAGGAACAGCACGATGGCGAGAATGAGCGGCGCAGGTTGCAGGCTCGCGCCGACTGCGGCGGCGCCCGCCATGACCGCGAAGCTGCCCGACAGCCCGCCGATCACGATGTTGAGCCAGGTGCGGCGCTTCAGCCACACGGTGTAAACCACCCCGTAGGTGAACGCGCCGAGGAAAACGTGCACGGTCGCCTCGAGATTGGCCGCCCAGGCGGTGGCGGCCAGCGAGACGACGATGGCGAGCACAATGCCGACCATCCATGCCCGGCTGCGGGAATCGAGGCGGCCGGTGACGAAATGCCGCTTCTGGGTGCGGGTCATGACACCGTCGAGGTCGCGCTCGTAGAGCTGGTTGAAGGCCCCGGCGGCAGCCGAGGACAACAATACCGCGAGCCCGAGGATGCTGATCTGCAGCGGGGTGAGTGTGTTTTCGGGACTGACGGCCACGCCCGCCACGGCGCAGGCCGCGATCAGGAAGCCAAGCCGCACTTTGGCGGCGTCGTAGATGAGTTTCAGGGTTTCCGTCATCGGCTGTCGTCATTCCACCGGACAGGCCCTGAAAAGCACCAGACCGGCGCGGTCGCCGGTCTGGTATCTTTTTTGCGCCTGGCAGCCTGGTCGCAGTAGATAAATCCCAAGTCCGACAGGCTGCTAGCTGAGGGGCCAGACCTCGGAGAGGTACTTCCAGTTGACGAAATAATACAACACGAATGCCACGAAGAATATGGCCACCAGAACCACCGTGCCCGGGATGGCGTGGTGCTTGGAGCTGCCATAGGTCGGCGCGATACCTTCGCCGGCCGTCGCAAACCCGAGGTAGTTCTCGTTCTCCGCGAGCTTGCGCCCGAAGAAGACCGATGCCACCGTGACGATCACGTACATGGCGCCGCCGATCGCCGCCAGCACGGCCGACAGGCCATTGAGGCCCATCATGAGGAATGCGGCAGCCGGATAGTCGAAGCCCATGGGCGCATCGGCAAACGTGATGTCCCAATGACGCCGCGCCACGCCGAGAGTGCCCGCGCCCATCATGAACATGGAAATGCCGGTAGCGCCGATACCGAAGAGCCAGGGCTGGAGCTGCGCCATTTTCTTGAACTTGATCTCGCGGCGGAACACGAGCGGAATCAACAGGTACGTGACCGCCATGAAAGCCAGCGTCGTGCCACACACCACCGTGCCGTGGAAGTGTCCCGGCACATAGATCGTGTTGTGCATGATCAGGTTGATCTGCTCGGTGCCGAGCACGACGCCGGAGATGCCGCCGACGAACCCGAAGAACACCAGCGAGAGGAACATGCCGGAAAAAGCCGGATTCGACCACGGCGCCTTGCGCAGCCACTCGAACAGGCCGTTCGTGTAACCGCGGGCCCGCTGCGCCGCCTCGAGCGCTCCCGGGACGGTCATGCCGTGAATCATGCTGCCCATCACGGCCAGGTACATCGCGTAGCTGGTGTTGAACACCTTCCACTCCGCGGACACACCGGGCTCTGCCAGCAGGTGATGCGCGCTGGCGTACTGAAGAAACAGGATGTACAGCAGGAACGCAAACCGGCTGACTTTTTCCGACAGCGGCTTCGCGCCGAGCACGACCGCGCCGATCAGGTACCAGACCGATACGTGAGCCGCCACGTTGATCTGCTGTGACGAGTGGCCCATCGCCCACCACACGAGCTTGTACATGAGCGTGTCGATCGTGCTCACCAGCCCCATGGACCACAGCCAGGTCGGGATCAGGATGATCGCGCCGGAAACCAGCGTGAACACCGCGATGATCGCCGCCGTCAGCGCCCCGAAAGTCACGAGGGGAACCGAGCCCTGGTAGGTCTTTTCCTCTTTTGCCACCACCAGCGTGCCGAAGAACACCCCGCAGCCGATGAGGGCACCCACCGCGAAGACGATGATGCCGAGATAGAACAACGGCGAGGCCTGCAGCGGCACGTAGGAGGTGAACATGACGCTCGAATCGCCCTGTAGCACGGCGACGTTGGTCATCAGCGCGCCGATGAGCATCAGCCAGAACTGTACCCAGCCGAGCTTGGGCGTTGCGATACGGCTGTTGAGCACCACCGCGGAGGCGAAGTACAGCACGGCCATCTCGAAGAAGATGACCCACACCAGCAGCGCATCGAGGCCATGCGCCGTCAACGCCAGGTAAAACCAGTCCGGTGGCAGCAGGTGCACCGCCGGCCAGCGCGTCAATGCGACCGTCAGCGCAAACGTCCCGCCAATTGCGAGGAAAACCACCGCGGCCACCGCATTCCAGCGGATCAGGGACTCGGCATCGCGGTCGACCTTGAGCCCGGTCGTCGGGCAGGTTCGAAATACAGCTGTTGCGCCCATGAGTTCTTGCTCTTCCCTACTCGGTCACGTAGATCTTGCCGATCATCATGTGATGACCGAGGCCGCAGTACTCGTTGCAGACGACTCCGTGCTCGCCGAGCGTGGTCGGGGTGATGGTCAGCACGTGTTCGTAGCCGGGATGCACCGAGATGTTGATGTTGACCGGCTGCAGCGAGAAGTCGTGCTGAACGTCGACCGAAGAAAGGTGCAGCCGGTATGCCTTGTCCTTTTGCAACTCGAGGAGCGGATACCACTGAAACGCGCGGGCTATCAGGTACACCTCGCTGCCTGGCGGCGGTCGGACCACGGGGAACCCGTCCTCCTCGCGCACGGTGTACTGCTCGATCATCTCATCTGCCCTCTGGGCAAAGCTCTCGGGATTGACCCTGTAGCTTTCCGTGGCGAGGTTCTGCTCACCGTAGATGTGCCAGAAGATCATGGTGAAGAACATGATCACGCCCCAGAGGAACGCCACGATCATCCAGACCAGCTCGGTCCGGGCGATGGGTTCATTCCACCAGACGCGTTCACTCGGCGGCGCAATGGCCATGGTGTTAATCCTTCGGCAAAAAAATCAGCGCCCGACGGGCACGGAGATGATGTCCATGATTCCCCAGATCAGGTAGACGACAGCTGGAGAAGCGACACCGAGGAACAGCAGCAGGAAGTGATTGTCCATCAGCCGCTGCATGAACGGTATCGGTTCGTCGTCGGAACCCTTCTTGTCGTTGGTGGAATTGGCCATGTGCACTCCCCTCGCCTTCCCCGCTTCGGGCGTCTCGCTGCGGCCGCTCCACCCCGCGCCGGATGGGGCCGCTGCTTCTCAAAATACGCGCAAGGCTATGCGGGCCCGGCCCGCGCAGATATCCGAACTAACCCGTATATCGGCGGATCAGGGCAAAACTGATTGCCGCCATGCTAAACAGCAGGACGAAGAAGATCACCGATCGGTACTGGAACCGCTTGCCCGCGCGTCGTTCCGCGGCATCCAGCAGGCGATCCGCGGCCAGGTAGAGGACGGCGCCTGTCAGGGTAAACCAGATCGTCTCGGTCATCGCGCCGCGGAAGCGTAATGACTCCGCAGCGCGCGGTCAAACGCCTGCATCTGCGCGACTGTCCCCATGGTGACCCGGCACCAGCTGCGGTAGGGGGCAAATGGTCGGCCAAGCGAGAACCCGCGCTCCCGCATCGCGCCGAGAAACTCCGCCACGGGCTGCCCGGTGTCGAAGAAAAGAAAGTTGGCACCGCTCTGGGCATAGCGCAGGCCGAGGTCATCGAGCGCCGCCGTGGTGATGATGCGCGCCTCGGCGATGCTGCGCCGGCTAAGATCCTGGAACGCCGTGTCCCCAAGGCTCGCCGCCGCCGCCGCAACCCCAAGACTGCCCGGCGCGGTCAACCGGAGCCTCGCAAGGCGCGTGACGACGTCGGGACGCGCCAGCGCGTAGCCGATCCGCAGGCCTGCCAGGCCGTGGAGCTTCGAGAAAGTCCGGACGACGATCACATCGTCGCCTGCCTTGACGCGGGCAACCGCCGAGTGCGCAGCCGCGTCCGGCAGGAAATCCAGGTAGGCCTCGTCGACCAGCACTGCAGCGCGGCCGGCGACCGCCGCGATGAATTCGTTCAGAGCCTCGCCCGACACCATCGTGCCCGTCGGGTTGTTCGGATTGCACACATATATAAGTCGCGTGCGCGCCGACACCGCCGCGGCCATGGCCCCGAGGTCGTGGCGCATGTCCGTATCGAGCGGCATCTCCCGCACCGTGGCGCCGACTGCCCTTGCATGATCGGCGACCAGGCTGAACGTGGGCACCGCGGTTACCAGCTCGCCCCGGTCGAGCCCGTAAAGGACGGCCGCGAGATGCAGGAGCTCCGATGAACCCGAACCGATGAGTACGTGCGCAGGAGTCAGCCCCTCGCTGCGCGCGATGGCCGCCTTGAGCGCCATCTCTTCGAAAATCGGATACATCCAGCAATCGCTGGTCGCCGCGGCGATCGCCGCGCGGGCCGCCGGACCCGGCCCGTAGGGATTCTCGTTTCCCGCAAGCCTGACCCGGCTCGGGCCGCCTGCGGCACCGGCGGCTGCGGCGCCAACGGCATTCGGTAACACGCTACCTCCCGCCATCGCGAATACGGCCGGAGACGCGGCAAGCAGCGTGCGGCGGGACAGGCTGACATTCATGGCACGGGTCTCCTCGACAACGGCGGGCGCCCAGGGCGGGCGGGTTTATACGAGCGGGTTATACCGGGATAACAACTACTACGTTCCCCGGGCATCGCCCGCTTTGTACCTTAGCAATCGGGCTTCCCTCGAGACACGTCCGGCGGCGGAGCCCTTCAGCGAGAGAGACCGGGCAGCCGCGTCGGGAGCATCTGTAAAACCATGGCTTTGTCGAGCGCACAGCTCAAGTCGGCCTACACACCGACCATGCCGACGCTGGCCGATACGGTACAGCAGTTTGCGCTGGACGAAGATGATTCGCGCCGGCTCGCGGTCGAGCACTGCAACCGGCTGCTGGCGAAACGCCCGGCCGAAGAACGCGTCGAGTGGGCACTGGAGAACCTCCCCGCCCGGCACGTCCTCACCTCGAGCTTTGGGGTGCAGGCGGCCGTATCGCTACACCTGGTCACCCGGTTGAGCCCCGGCATACCGGTCATTTTCATAGACACCGGCTATCTCTTTCCCGAAACCTACCAGTTCGTCGATGAACTCGCCGCGCGGCTTGGCCTCAACCTGAAGGTCTACCGCAGCCTGCTCAGCCCCGCCTGGCAGGAGTCCCGCTTCGGGCGTCGCTGGGAGCAGGGTCTCGACGGCCTGAACAGCTACAACCGGGACAACAAGGTCGAGCCCATGGAACGCGCGCTGCGCGAACTCGAGGTCGGCACCTGGTTCGCAGGTCTGCGTCGCAGCCAGTCCGCCAGTCGCGCTGGCGTGGAGATTCTGAGCTGGTCCGGCGGGGAGCGCTGCAAGGTGCACCCGATCGCCGACTGGACCGACCGGGACGTCCACCAGTACCTGCAACGCCATAACCTGCCTTACCACCCGCTACGCGACCAAGGCTATGTCTCCATCGGCGACATGCACAGCACCAAGGCGCTGCACGAAGTCGAGCATGTCGACGAGACGCGCTTCGCAGGGCTCAAGCGCGAGTGCGGACTGCACGAGATCAACCTCTCGGGGCTGTAAATCCCGCGAGGGAGCGATCCACGCTGCCGGTTCATTGCCCATCTGTGGGAGGGCAGCCGTTGCTGAACGCCGTTGCGGCCCGGGAGAGCCACCAGATCTGCCCTTCAGCGCCATGGCCTGCCGGTCGTTCAGGCCCCGTCGGGCGTGTGGAGCCACGCGCGACAGCAACCGCTACCGCCGTCAGGCCGCCGTCTGCAACGGATTACAGCCGCTGCGCAGGGGCAGCGTCAGGTCGGCAAAAAGGGCATCGACCTCGACCTGCGTCGGCAGCTCCGCGGCCCGGCGCACCAGCTCGACCGGCAGTTGTGGCGCGAACAGGGAAATGAAATCCACCATGTAGCCGCGCAGTACGGTGTCGCGCCGGAACCCGAGCCAGGTCGTGACCCGCGGGAACAGGCCCACTGCATCGATGGCGACAAGGTCCTTCTGGTCGGCACATTCGAAAGCCATGGAGGCGACGACGCCGACCCCCATGCCCATGCGCACATAGGTCTTGATGATGTCGGCATCCCGCGCCGTGAACACGACCTGCGGCTCGAGATCATGCTCGGCAAAGGCGCGCTTGAAGGATGACTCCCCGGTCGAGCTGAACACATAGGTGATCAGCGGATGCTGCGCGAGCGCGGGAAGGTCCACCGGCCCCTCGTGCCGGGCCAGCGGGTGGTCCTTGGGCGCGAGGATGATACGGTCCCACTGGTAACACGGCAGCATGACCAGCGTCGGGAACAGCTGCTGCGCCCCCGTGGCTACCGCGAAATCGATGCGATTGGCCGCGACCAGCTCGGCGATCTGCTCCGAGGTGCCCTGGTGCAGCTCGAGATTGACCTTCGGGTAGCGCTCCCGGAACTCGCGCAGGACTTCGGGCAGGACATAGCGGGCCTGCGTGTGGGTGGTGCCGATGGACAGCATCCCCTCCTGCTCGCCTGACATCTCGCGGGCGAGGCTGCG
>JAKLLP010000092.1 GCA_023150055.1 Gammaproteobacteria bacterium
CCCGATGGGGCCCCGTTCTGTTTACTGGCGGAGGGAGAGGGATTCGAACCCCCGTGACGTTTCCGTCCCACTGATTTCGAGTCAGGGCCGTTTAGCCTCTCCGGCATCCCTCCGGGCGTGGCGGGCCGAGATTATAGGCGGATCCGCGCCGCCTGCGCGGCAGTTTTGGCGTTGCGATGTGCGCCAGGTCACATCGCGCCAGCGCTCGCGGCGAGCGCCTTGAGCGCATCGAGAAAAGCGTCCGGCTTCCGGATCATTCCCCTGTTGCGCGAGTCGTCGTCGATCGAGCAGCCCGACGGCGACGGCGCCTGGGTGCCCGCCTCGCTGGCAACCTCCAGCCGATACCACCCGAACCAGCGCTCGAGCGGCAGCGGATCGCCCCGACCGCCCTTCTCGTGGTGCGCCCGGTAGGCCCGATAGCGCTGGTAGACCAGCCGGACCTCCGCCGCATCCAAGCCGTCCCGCCGACAGTTCTCCATCCAGCCAGACACCGTTTCCTCGCTACGCATAGGCCGTCAAATCCGCCCTATTAATAACCAAAAAAGATTAAGCAGTATTTTTAAGTTGTTGTTTTTATTATAAATACACATAATGAGGGTGACCAGAACAGTGATCGCTGCCAATGGCTCTCCCTGTGGCTGCATGGTAACGTTCGCCCCGCAACAAGGCACCGGGTACCCATGACAGGGTGCCACCGGAGGGTTACCGGGTTGTCAGCGAATCATTTGAAAGCCGCAATTCTGCTATGCGCCGCGGCGGCGCTGGGTACATGCGCACGCCCGCCGAGCCTGATGGACGAGATCCGGGCGGTGGGCGAACTGCGGGTCGTCACCCGTGACGGCCCGAGTACCTACTTCACCTCCGGAGACGGGCCGGCCGGGCCCGAATACGAGCTGCTGCGCGGCTTCGCCGACTCGCTCGGCGTGCCGCTGCGCCTGATCGTCGTCAGGCAGGCCGCCGACGTCCTGCCCATGGTCATCAGCGGCGAGGCTCACCTCGCGGCCGCAGGCCTCACGGTCAACAGGGAAAACGAGCGGCTGGTCGATTTCGGGCCTGTCTATCAACAGGTCACCGAGCACCTGGTCTACCGCAACGGCCGGCGCCGCCCGCGCAGCCTGCAACAGGTCCAGGGCAAGCGCATCGAGGTGCCGTCGGGAACAAGTTATGTCAACACGCTGACGCGGGCGCAGGCCCTGCACCCGGACCTGGTCTGGACCGAGAACCCCCACGCGAACCAGACCGAACTGCTCAATCGGGTAGCCCAGGGCGAACTGGATTACACACTGGTCAAGTCGAACGCATTCGCCATCTATCGCAGCTTCATTCCAGACATACGGGTCGCCTTCAACGTCGCGGAAGGCGAACCGATTGCCTGGGCTTTCGCCAAGCGCAATGACCCGAGCCTCAGGTTGGAGGCGGAAAGATATTTCACCAAAATTCGCGCCGAAGGGCGCCTCGACCAGATTCTCGATTTCCACTACGCCCACGTGCCGAAAGTCGATTACGTCGGAACACGCCGGTTCGCTCAGGACGTGGTGGCACGGCTGCCCACCTACCAGAGGCACTTCAAGGCCGCGGCACAACGGCACGAACTCGACTGGCGCCTGCTGGCCGCCATCGGCTACCAGGAATCGAAGTGGGATCCGGAGGCCGTCTCCCCCACCGGGGTTCGTGGGCTGATGATGCTCACCGAGCAGACCGCCCAGACCTTCGGCATCGCCGACCGCACCGATCCGCAGCAGAGCATAAAGGGCGGCGCCCGGTATCTTGCCTTTCTGTTCCGCAAGCTGCCCGACCAGATCGAACAGCCTGACCGTACCTGGTTCGCCCTGGCCGCCTACAACATCGGCTACGGGCACCTGCTCGATGCGCGCCGCCTGACCCAGAGCCGGGGCGGCGACCCGAACCGCTGGCAGGACGTCCGTCCCAGCATCAAGCTCCTCGCCCTCCCCGAGTACTACGAGCAGACCCGGCATGGTTATGCACGCGGCGGCGAGACGGTGTTGTTCGTCGACAACGTACGCAATTACTACAACGTGCTCACCTGGCTGACCAAGGAAGCGGGTGACGCGCCCGGCTGGATGCAGATGGCGCCGGCACCACAGCCAATCCAGGCCCGAGACAGCAAACCGGAGTCGCCTCCCGGGAAACGGCGCAGCCGCGCCTGAGGCGAAGAGTCAGGCCCCCTGCCGCCGGCTCCGGAAGAATTCCTGCAACAACCGCGCGCTCTCTGCGGCCAGCACCCCGGCAGTAACGGCCACCCGGTGATTCAGCTCAGGCGACTGCAGGACATTGAATACGCTGCCAGCCGCGCCGGCGCGCGGATCCGCCGCAGCGTAGACGAGCCGCGTGATGCGAGCGTGGACCATGGCGCCGGCGCACATCGCACACGGTTCGAGCGTCACGTAGAGCGTACAGCCCGGTAGACGGTAGTTGCCGAGCGCAAGCGCCGCTGCCCGCAGGGCCCGGATCTCCGCATGCGCGGTGGGATCGCAGCGGCCGATGGGTTCATTGAACCCGGTTGCGACTATTCCCCCGGCATTGACCACCACCGCGCCAACCGGTACTTCCCCGGCCGCCTGCGCGCGCCCGGCCTGAGCGAGCGCTTCGCGCATGTAGTGCAGGTCATCCGCCAATGTCACTTTCCCGACCTCGCTCATGGTGACTCGATTATCCGCCGCCCCCGCGAGCGGCGGTCACGGAGGGAACCCGGCCTGCCGCCGCCCTCATCGACCGCCAGACCGGTCCTGAAGTCGCGCGGGCTTGGCACTGCTGCAGATGCCCGACGGAGACCGGCCAGGCGGCTCAGCCGCCGGCCGGCGACGGTCCGCGGACAGCCTCGCGCACGAGGTCGAAGACGATGCTCGTCGCGGCGAGCGGATGATAACGGCGGGTGTCGAAATCGAGGCGACGCGCGCGCAGGCCGCGTCGCGCCAGAGTGCCGAGGTCACGCGACCAGCGCCCGAGGTGCTGGCGCAAACCCCGACACTGGTTGCGCTCGTCGTGCTCCGGGGTACGCCGCAGGTAGCCGAGGGCATAATCGACCGGCTGGTGCATGAAGCGGTCGCCGTCCCAGTACTGGTGGAAGCGCGCGACGCGGAACGGCGACCGCGCCACCAGATCACGACAGGATTCATAGGTGGTGAGCGTGCGGTGATTCCGGCGGCGAGGGTCGCGGCCGAGATCGAGACAATAGCGGTATTGCGGATGACGGTAGTCCGGCACGGACACGCGCATCAGGCCACCCGGCTGCAGCAGGCGATGGCAGTCGGCGAGAATATTCGCCATGGTCACACCATCGACGTGTTCGAGGAAGTGTTCCGTCAGGATGCGGTCGACCGAGGCGTCGGGCAGCGGGATCGGCGCGGAAAGGTCGAATTCGATACCGAACGCTTCGGTGGTGGCCGCATCCACGGCAATGTAATTGCGATAGAGCGGATGCGGATGACAGTCTGCGCCACCGCCGAGATTGAGCCAGAGCGGCCGGCGCCTCGCGACCTGCGCCCAGTCGAGCCGCCCGGCCGCTTCGGCAGGAGCCGGCCGACGACGCGCCAGTTCGTCCAGGCCGGCCACCTCCGCGCTGGAACTGTCGCCCGACAATGCCTCTGGTTCGTACACGACGGCGCGCACAACGACGATGACCGACCCTGCGCTGATTGAAGCACAGACACCCTCTGGATACCACTGCGTACCGGTCGCTCCACCAGCAACTGGGAGCCTTCGGTTCCGCGCACGACGACCGTCTCCCCCTGCGCATCCACGGTGAAAAATCGCTCGGTGAGCCGAGCGAAACCCAGGTCAGGAAGACACCGGCCGTCGCGCTGCAAGGGCCGAGACCCGGACGTGCCGCTGCAATCACCGCACAGACCGGTGGGGCAGCTTCAGTTCGCCAGCGCCAGTGCCCGGGTGAGGATTCGCTCGCCGACGACGTTGTCCATGGCGAAATCGGCGAAGTAATGGGCGTCGAGCATCGGGGCCCTGTTGATCTCGTTGATCACGCAGCGCACGTCCTTGTAAGACTTCGCGATGTCGGGCGTGATGAAGTCGATCCCGGCCAGCGCCAGGCCAAGCGCCTTGCGTGCCGCAATGAACATCTCGACGTTGTCCGGGTGCACGTCCCTGGCAATATCCAGCCGCCGCGTTTCACCACCAGCGCTCATGTTGCAGCCGAGCCGCAGCGTGATGCGTTCCCCGTCAGCGGACACGCTGGCGAGCGTGAGCTTCTGCGCCGCGATGTGGCGCTTGAGTTCACGATCGACCCGGATCGGCTTCAGATACAGACTGCTCCGCAGGGCATTCTTCGCCTCGATCAGCACCTGCAGCGAGGACTTGCCGTCGCCGGTTACGTATGCCGGGACGCGCTCGATGACATCCACCACATCGCCAGCGAATACCGTGACGCGGTAGTTGGTGCCTTCGACAAACTCCGCGAACAGCACGTTCGCTGCGAACCTGCGGGCGATGCGGCCCGCCAGCGCCAGAACACGCGGCTTCTCGATACGCACGCTGACACCCCTGGCAAGCGAACCCCGCACGGGTTTCACGACCAGCGGCTTGTGCAGCCCACGCGCGCTCGCGGCCGCCCTCTCTACCGACTCCTCGCCGGTGAGCAGCACGAAGCCCGGTATGGGCAAGGAAAACTTCCCCAGCAACTGATACGTCCGATACTTGTTGCGCGCAAAGGAGTTCGAGATGCTGTTGTTGACCCCGAGCTTGTTGCGCTCGATGAACACCCGCCGCCCGCCGGCGAGGAAATAGCCACAGGGCTCGTCCTGCGCGAAAGCGGGTACGTAGGCGACACCGAGCTTGTCGGCGGCGTTGCGATAGAGATCGAAATCGATGTTTTTGGTGTAACGCTTGAGCATAGGCGACTTCGCCCGGACCGCGGTCCGTCGGCAATTGTAAGGAGCCCCGCCCGCCGTTGACAGCGCCAGCCCCTATATCCTGTTCGATGGTGGCGGGGCCGGCCGGTTCGATGACTTCCGGATGGCCAGACCGCAACCCGCAGGCACCGGGCTGCGGTCCCTTACCCGAGCGGTGACGCCGGCTGGGGGTTCAATCAAGGAAGGGTTGCTCCAGGCGCTACCCGATCACACCGAACTGTGGCTCTGGCTCGCCCTGCCTCTCGGCCACGGCCCCGGCACCATTCTTTATATATGACAGTCGGGAACTGCCGCGCCGTCAAACCCAGCGGCGTACGATCGCGCGGTAACCCAGGGCACCGAGCACGCTGGCCGCCACCAGCACCAGCGAGAGCTGCACCAGGCGCCAGTACACATGGTCCACGAACTCCACCAACCAGCCGGCGGTGCGGTCCGACAACTGGGCGAGCGCGGGTGCCGTGTCATCCGCATGGCCGAGGAGAACCTGCAGTTTCTGCGCGGTCTCGCCCAGCTGGCGCATCGCCTCCGTGTACTCCGTGATGTCGAAGGGCCGGGGTGGCGCCCCGGCGGCCGCCGACCCGGAGCGCTCGAATCGCCCCGCCAGCGCGTCCAGCGAGGCAATGGTTTCCCTGACGGAGTCCGAGGTGGCTCCGCCGGCCTCCAAAGCCAGTCGCAACTCCGCGACCAGTGCCTGCAATTGCCCCTGGCGCGCGTCCATGACACCCGTCAGCTGCTCGATCATGGCGGCGCGTTCCGCGGCCAGCAGCTCCGGCAGGTTGGCGGCGAGATTGCCCGCCTCCTGCGCGGCCGTGCCGACGTGACCGACACTCTGCAGGAGCCCTGCGGACTCCGGCGTCACGGCAAGCGCGAACGCCAGCCGCTGCGCCTCCATGCTGATGAGCTTCGGCACCCGCTGTCCGTAGTAGACAGCCCGCTCGGCCAGCTGGCGCGACTGCGCGAGCTCGCGGACCGCGGGATCCAGGTTGCTCAGCGGGTCGATGCCGAGGAATGCAAAGATGCTGCCTGGCGAGGCCGTGCCGGCGCGCGCCTGCCGGGTGGCGAAGGCGAAGTCCTCGAGGTGTATGAAGGGCACCGCCCGCCCCAGCGGATTTGCCAGGTGCCAGGCATCGATGCTGGAGCGCAGTTCGCTGATCTGCGCCTCGGTCAGTAGCGCGGTCGAGTAACCCCAGATACGGTCTTCCAGGGCCCGGTGGGCGGCCAGCAATCCGGCGGCACGCTCGCCGTAGACCTCCCCGACCCAGCGGTCCTCGATCACCATCCGGCTCAGCGTGGCGAACACCAGCATGTCGATGGCATTCAGGTCGGCATTGAAGCCCGTCGCGATCATGAAAGCGGACGTGGCCTGCGACACCAGCCAGGACTGCGCCGCCAGCCGCTCGGCGGCATCGTCGGTTCCCTCCTGGAAGGCGCCCACCTGCTCGCCGACCCTGGCGGTGTACTCGTCCGCGAACCGCATGACCGCCAGTTGCAGCTGCTGGATCTCCGCCGCGCGCTGTTCACCAGCCCTGTCCCGGAAGATCCTGTTGGTGAACGTGCACCCGGCCAGCAGCGTGCCGGCAATCAACAGCAGGAGCAGACGCCTGGCCAGGGGGACATGACGACTCATGACGAGGATGGTTCGGCGGGGATCGCGATCGCGGTATGGGGAGAGCGCTTCATTGTGCCATCTGTCGCTGCCGGGAAGTACGAGTTTGGCTGATCAGTCGCCGGGTACGTCAGAACGCACGAGATGATCGCCGGAGAGGCGGCCGCTCAGATGCCAGCCGAAGCGGCCTACCCTTCTGTCCGGAAGCCAATTGCGCGTCTCCGCCCTGGCCCGGTTGTAGTGATGAACCATGCGATCGGCGGGCCGGCGAGCTTCAGCCTGGTCGAACGAGTCCTCAGCCTACGGAGGTGAGCAAGTTACCGGCAGCGAGCCTGCAGCCCGGCGGGGCATCGCCCCGCGCGGGGTCGATCAGGCACGCCCCGCCCACCGTCAGAACCCGTAGACGAGGTTCGCCGTCACCACCTGGTCGGTCTTGTCCGTGCCGGGCAGCACGTCGGTGTTGTGGCGCAGTGTGTAGTCGAGACCAAGCGAGAAAGTATCGTTGATCTTGACCTCGATGCCGAGCGCGTTCTGCAGGAACGTGTTGTCCGAGCCGCTCTCCACGAGCAAGCGGTCGTAGATCAGCGTCGTGTCGGTGAGCTTGTGCTCGAAGTTGACGGCGCCGCGCCCGATCACGTCCTCGTTCTTCTCGCCGGTCGCGCGCCGCTTGGTCTGGCGGAAACCGGGACCGATCTGGGCCTCGAGCTTGGTGGTCTCGGTCATGATGAACCGGTAGCCATAGCCGCCGGAAGCCGTCGCCTGGTAGTCGAAATCCGTGAAGCGGTCGTCCTCGTAGCGCAGGGAGCCGAACACGTACCCGCGTTCGGTGAGCGAGTACTGGCTCTCGCCGCGCAGCTCCCAGCGGTCGGCGGAGGTGACGTCGTCGTTGACCGTGCGCAACCAGCTGGCGCCGGCCTTGTGTTTCCAGCGGTCGACCTCGTTCGCGACGTCGACATTGAGATTGACCGTCTCGGTGTCGGTGTTGCCTCGCGCCAGCACACCACCAAAGGTGCCCTTGCCGGTCCAGTCGGCCCACGCCGACCCTCCCGCCAACAGTCCTGTCAACAGGACCGCCATCATCTGCACGCCACGCACGACCGTCTCCCCCCGAAAAACCGGGGCGTAGTTTATCGCGCCGCCGCGTTTTCGACACCCCGCGCGACGAGGTCGACCGTCTCAGGATCGGGCTGCGCTCATTGGCTTGTCCGGCGCGCTTGACGCGTGCTAGATTCGGGCAGGGTCGAATCTGCACAGTGACGGAGTCTGTCTCATGACGATCGTTTGCCGAACCCTGCCGCGCAACACGTCGACGATGCTGCTCCTGCTGGCTGCAGCCGTGCTGCTTGCAGCCTGCGCGAGCGGCCCGCAGATCCGCGCCAGTAGTGCGAACGACGTCGATTTCGGTGCTTTCCGCACCTTCGGGTTCCTCGATTCGCTCAGCACCGATCGCGCGGG
>JAKLLP010000093.1 GCA_023150055.1 Gammaproteobacteria bacterium
GACGAGCGGACGCATCGAGCTCTATCCGGGGCGCAACTTCGAGCACGCCCTTGCGGACGTGGCGGGCTGGGAATACCTGTGGGTCATCTTCTGGTTTCACCTCAATTCATCGTGGCGGCCAAAGGTGCTGCCGCCGCGCAGTGTCTCCGGGCGCAAGGGCGTGTTCGCCACGCGCGCACCGCACCGGCCGAACCCGATCGGCCTGTCGGCGGTGCGGGTGGGGCGCGTCGAGGCGCTGACGATCTTCGTGAGCGAGATCGACATGCTCGACGCCACGCCGGTGCTCGACCTCAAACCCTACGTGCCTTACACGGATGCGCGACCGGCCGCGCGCAGCGGCTGGCTCGAGGGGGAGGCGAGCCGTGCCGCGGGTGACCCGGCGGCCGACCCCCTGCCGCCCTGGGAGGTGCGGTTTGCGGCGCTCGCCGCCGAGCAGGCCGCCTGGGTGGAGGCGCAGACGGGGTTTGCATTGCGCGCGCGTATCGAGGCGGCGCTCGCGCTCGGCCCCGAGCCCCACCCATATCGGCGCATCCGCCGGGAAGCCGACGGCTACCGGCTCGCAGTGTGCGACTGGCGCGTCCGCTTTTCGGTCGCGGGGCGCAGCCTGTCGGTACTGACGATCGCGAGCGGCTACCGGCCCGCGCAGCTCTGCGCGGCGGCTGCCGAAGCCAGCCCGACGCATGCCGTCCACCGCCGCTTCCGCGCCGTGTGGCCCGGCTGAGATCCGCCCCCGTGGCGGCCAACGGCCGCGGCGCAGGCCCACTCCGCTGCGCATCGGGCCGGCTGGCTGGCGCCTGATCGGGCCATTCCGCGCCTTCCGTGGCGCCGCGTTTGACCTCGGGTGCATTCACAGTGTAAACAGGAGGTTCCACACAAAACCAAGAAAGTGGAGGACAACAGCCATGGCTCTATGGAAAGACCCGGCTCCGTCGGCGGGCACCGCGTCCACCGGCCCCAGCGCGCCGCCGCGCGAGCCCGAACGCGCCAACCCGGTGTCGTCGCTCAATACCGAGGCGGCCCGGCGCAAGGATCGCGGCGAGCCGAAGGAATCGGTGATCGCCGATGACCTGACGATCGAGGGCAAGATCGAGGGCTCCGGCCACGTTCGCCTCGCGGGCCGCTTCAAGGGTGACGTCCGCGTGGATGGCAACCTCACAATCGAGCAGGGCGCACACCTCACCGGGCAGGTGTATGCCAAGACGGTCGTCATCGGCGGGGAACTGCACGGCAACATCACCGGCGCCTCGCGGGTAGAACTGCTGGAGTCCGGTCTCATCGCCGGCGACGTCAAGGCGGGGGTGATGACGGTCGCGCCCGGGTCCCGGATGCGTGGCCAGGTCGAGTGCGGTGCGGACGGCGAGAGCAAGAACGTCAAATCGGCCGCAGCGAGCTGACGTGAGGACGGCACCCGTGTCGTACAGCGTCCGCGAGGCACTACTTGGCAAGTCGACGGCCGGCAAGACACGGGTGTGCCCCCACTGCCGGTCGACGATCCTCGACAGTTCCAGCGTCTGCCCGGCCTGCAATCGCTACCTGCGCTTCGAGCAGACCGCCGCCCAGCGACCGGTGGCGAGTCTCTCGCCGCTGCATGTCGCCGGCACGATACGCCATCCGAATATCGGCGACCCGTGGGAGTACTCCGTCGTGCTGACGGTGCGCAACGAGGACGGCGAAGAAATCAGCCGGCAGGTTGTCGGGGTGGGCGCCCTGCGGCCGAACGAGCAACGCACTTTCGACCTGGCAGTGGAAATCTTCTGCACGAATCCGCCGGGCAAGAAGTAGCGGGGCGGTCCGCCTTGCCGCGCTGCTGTGTGGGTGGCTGCAGCGGCGCGGTGTCGTAGCCGTTCTCCGCGCAACCCGTCAAGAGTTCGCCGTCGTGCGCTACTCTGCCGGCGGCGGATCATCCGGAAACAGGACATCGGTGAACCCGAAGAGGCGCATGTCGCGGATCCGCATCGGGTAGAGAATCCCGTCGAGGTGATCGCACTCGTGCTGCACGACGCGAGCATGAAAGCCGCTGACGTCGCGATCGATGGCGTTGCCGCGTTGATCGACACCGCGATAGTTGAGGTGAAGATGCCGGGGCACGAGGCCGCGCATGCCGGGCACGCTCAGGCAGCCCTCCCAGCCGTCCTCCAGTTCCTCACCCCGTGGCGTAAGCACCGGGTTTGCCAGCACGGTGAACGGGACTTCTTCGGCCTGCGGATAGCGGGGATTGCTTTCGACTCCGAAGATCACGAGGCGCAGCGGCACGCCGATCTGCGGCGCGGCGAGTCCGGCGCCATCGAGCGCACGCATCGTATCGACCATGTCCGTGACCAGCGCCTCGAGCGAGGCATCGAACGTGGTCACGGGCTGTGATTTCTGCAGCAGCCGCGGATCGCCCATTTTCAGCACGGGACGGATCGGCATCGAGAGTTCCTTCCGATGTGGTGGATCGCAACGCGGTGATGGTTCCGCTCCGGGGTCGGTACTGCACTTCGCCTGGCGCAGACATCATCGGTGATTTTACGGCCCCCGCGCACGCTGTCGGCACGCCCGGCGGGTCGTGGCAGTCGATGTCAGGCCGCTGCGCGTGGTTGCCCGCGCAGCCGCGCGATGATCCGGCGGGTGCTGTGATGGGCACGGGCTATGCGGCGCGCGAGCACGCGGCGGTGAGCGGGGGTACGCAGCCGAGGGCTGCCGATGGTGGTCATGGTGAGCGGTTGCGGACCCATGATGGGTTTCTCGCCCGGGCTTTTATGGGGACAAATATAGTCATTTTTCCCAGTAGTTACATCGGGTTTTTACATATGGTGGAGGTTCTCTGTGGGGGAACCGTCGACGTCGCTTTCTGGCGCGCCCGGAGAGACTACAAGCCGCCTGATCGGCGGCTCGCCCCTCGAAGGGGACGCTCGCTGCGCGTTCACTTGGCCGAATCGTCAGCCTCGTGTCGAACTGAGGGACCCGAACCAAACCTACGGAACACACCGGAAACAGAAAAGGCCCGCACAAGGGGGCCCTGTTGTTACTGGTCGGGGTGACAGGATTCGAACCTGCGACCTCTTGCTCCCGAAGCAAGCGCTCTACCAAGCTGAGCTACACCCCGTGGCGCGGGACGCAACCGGGCGCACCCGGTGCGGGCGGGCATTGTGAGCGAAGGCGCCAGCCTCGTCCAGAGGCCGCCCGCGGCCAGGTTCGCGCGGGTCGCAGCCCCCAAACCTCCGGCTGCTGCACCCGTCGGCAGAGACGCGATCAGCTCGTGATTTCGCGGTGCGGTGGGTTCAGAAGCGGCGCTCGACGGCGAATTCGGCGAGCTGCAGCAGCGCTTCCTTGAAAATGGAATCGGGCACCCGGGTGAGCGCGGCGGCCGCCCGTTGCGCGGCCTCGCGCGCGCGGGTGAGGGTATAGGCGAGCGCGCCGGTGGTCTGGATGGCGGCGAGGATGGTGTCGATCTCCTCGAGCCCGCCGTGCTCGATGGCGCGCCGGATGATGACCTGTTCCTTCGGGCTGCCCCGCTGCAGGGCGTAGATGAGCGGCAGCGTTGGCTTGCCCTCGGCGAGATCGTCGCCGATGTTCTTGCCGAGCTCGTCGCGGTCGGCGTGGTAATCGAGCGCGTCGTCGACGAGCTGGAAGGCGAGTCCGACCTGCTTGCCGTAGTCGAGCAGGGCATCTTCCACCGCACGGGTCTGGTCGGCGAGGATGGCACCGATCTGGACGCCCGCCTCGAAGAGCTTGGCGGTCTTGCGGTAGATGACCTCGAGATAGCGCGCCTCGGTGGTCTCCGGGTCGCGGCAATTCATGAGCTGCAGCACCTCGCCCTCGGCGATGGTGTTGGTGGCGTCCGCCAGCACATCCATGATGCGCATCTGGCCGACCTCGACCATCATCTGGAAGGCGCGCGAGTAGAGGAAATCGCCGACGAGCACGCTGGCCTGGTTGCCGAATACGCTGTTGGCGGTTTCCTGGCCACGGCGCAGGTCCGATTCGTCGACCACGTCATCGTGGAGCAGCGTTGCGGTGTGAATGAACTCGATGATCGCGGCGGAGAGCACGTGTTGCTGGCCGGTGTAGCCGCAGGCCCGCGCCGACAGCAGCACCAGCAACGGTCGCAGGCGCTTGCCGCCGCTGCCGATGATGTAGTGCGCCACGCTGTTCACGAGGGCCACATCGCTCGCGAGCTGGTTGCGGATCTCCCGGTTCACTGCGCGCCAGTCGTCGGCGACCAGGTCGCGTACGGCCTCGAGATCGAAAGCGGGAGAGTTTGGCTGGACGAGTTTCATGCGCGCGCCAATAATGCCCGCGATGTGTTCGCCTGTAAAACAGGTATTTATCCTGACCGCGTGAAGTGATCACGCAACGATGCCACGCCGGTGCGGAGCACGGCGCTCGCGATGTGCGGTGACTGCGCGTGCTCGGCGACGGGCCGAGAGAGTTCGCGTCCTCCCCGCCGGTGGCGGCAGACCGCGGGTCTCGCCGGCCCGCTCGCGCGGCCTTCGCGCAACGGCCTGGCAGACCAGCGGCTGCGGGCCCCCGGCCGGGGGGCGCCGCCGGCCGCATGGATCCGCAAGCCATTGAACCCGCAGGCCTGAGTCATTAGAATGCCCGCTCTTTTCCGGCCGCAATCCGGCCGGTCCTGCGGAGAGACGCACGATGTACGCCGTATTCGTAACGGGTGGCAAGCAATATCGCGCCAGCAAGGGCGACCAGCTGGACGTCGAGAAACTCGTCGCCGCCGAGGGTGACGAGGTCGAGTTCACCGATGTCCTCATGATCGGTGAGGGTCGCGACCTTGCCGTGGGTACCCCGAAAGTCGCCGGCGGCAAGGTCAGCGCCCGCGTCGTCGCACACGGTCGCACGGACAAGGTGAGCGTCATCAAGTTCAGGCGACGCAAGCACTACCAGCGCATGGGCACGCACCGGCAGTCGTTCACGCGCGTGGAGATCACCGGCATTTCCGGTGGCCCCGCCGGCGCCAACCAGGAGTAAGCGTCATGGCACATAAGAAAGCAGGCGGCAGCACACGCAACGGGCGCGACTCGGAGTCGAAGCGGCTCGGCGTGAAGCGTTTTGGCGGGGAGGCGGTCGTTTCCGGCAACATCATCCTGCGCCAGCGCGGCACCCGTTACCACGCGGGCACCAATGTCGGCATGGGCCGCGACCACACGCTGTTCGCGCGGACGGATGGCACCGTGCGCTTCGAGCGCAAGGGCCCGAGGCAACGCACGTTCGTGAGCGTACTGCCACAGCAGGGCTGAACGGCCGACGCACCTCTCTACGCGAACCCCGCCGCGGCGGGGTTCGTCGTTTCTGAGCCGGTGGCATCACCATGAAATTCGTCGACGAGGCTACGGTACGCGTGCAGGCCGGCAACGGCGGTCCCGGCTGCGTGAGCTTTCGGCGGGAGAAGAACATACCCCGTGGCGGGCCGGACGGCGGCGACGGCGGCGACGGTGGCAGCATCTACCTGGTCGCGCGCGAGGGCATCAACACGCTCGCCGACTTCCGCGTCAACCGCAGGTTCCGCGCCGGCCATGGTGAAAGCGGGTCCGGCAACAACAGCAGCGGACGCGGCGGCGAGGACCTCGAGGTGCCGGTACCCTGCGGTACCCGGGTGATCGCGGCGGATACCCGCGAGCTGCTCGGCGACCTCACCGCGGCGGGCGAGCGGCTGCTGGTGGCGGCCGGTGGCCACGGTGGCAAGGGCAACACGCGTTTCAAGAGCAGCGTCAATCGCACCCCGCGGCGCGCCACGCCGGGCACCGCCGGGGAGGGTCGCGAGCTGCTGCTGGAGCTGACGCTCCTCGCCGATGTGGGCCTCCTCGGCAAGCCGAACGCGGGCAAGTCGACCCTGATCCGCGCGGTCTCCGCCGCCCGGCCGAAGGTCGCCGATTATCCCTTCACGACGCTCTACCCGAGCCTCGGTGTCGTCTACGTCGGTCCGTTGCGCAGTTTCGTGATGGCCGATATCCCGGGGCTCATCGAGGGGGCGGCACAGGGGGCGGGGCTCGGTGTGCGCTTCCTCAAGCACCTGGAGCGGACACGGCTGCTTCTGCACATCGTGGACCTGGCGCCGCCGCCCGGCACGACGGCGCCCGCGGCAGATGCCGTGGAGATCGTGCGGGAACTCGAGCAGTTCAATCCCGAGCTGGCCGGCCGGGAGCGCTGGCTCGTGCTCAACAAGACGGACCTGCTGGAGCCGCAGGAGGCCGAGCGGCAGGAGCGCGCGGTGCGCGCGGCGCTCGGCTGGGACGGGCCGGTTTACCGGGTGAGCGCCCTGCAGGCGCAGGGCACGCAGCGGCTGTGTGGGGACGTGATGACGCGGCTCGAGGAGCTGTCGCGCAGCGGCGCCGCAGCGGAAACGATGGGGATCAGTTCGCCCGCAGAGCCTTGATGGACTTGTTCAGGCGGCTCTTCTGGCGGGCGGCCTTGTTACGGTGAATCAGGCCCTTGCTGACCATGGTGTCGATCTTCGGCACCGCCGCCTTGAAGGCATCCGCAGCCTGCGTGGCATCGCCGGACTTGACGGCCTTGATGGCTTTCTTGACTGCCGAGCGCATGCGCGTGCGCAGTGCCGCGTTGTGCTGGCGGTGTTTTTCCGCCTGGCGCGCCCGTTTTTCCGCTGACTTGATGTTCGCCAAGACTGAGGGTCCCTGTATCGATGGGTTTCCGGGCCCGAGACCCGGGAAAGGGCGCGTATTCTTTGGGTTTGGGCGTGCCTTGTCAATAAGCTGCTAGACTTCCGATCCCGATGTCAGGCCCATCCACGCAGACCCCCGCCGGTGTTTCGGGCCGCCACCTCCTGAAGTCCACCACCACCGTCGGGGCCATGACCCTGCTCTCGCGGGTACTCGGCCTGGTGCGCGACATGGTGTTCGCGCGCCTGTTCGGCGCGAGCTACCTCATGGACGCCTTCTTCGTGGCGTTCAAGATCCCGAATATCTTCCGGCGCTGGTCGGCGGAGGGCGCCTTCTCGCAGGCTTTCGTGCCGGTGTTTGCCGACTACGACCAGAACCGCTCCCGCGAGGAAGTGCAGGAGCTGGTCGACCGGGTGAGCGGTACGCTCGGGGTGCTGCTGTTCGCCTTCACGGCGCTCGGGGTGCTGGCCGCGCCGGCGCTGATCCTGGTCTTCGCGCCGGGATTCGCCGCCGAACCCGAGGAGGCGGACCGCTTCGAGCTGGCAGTGGACATGCTGCGGCTGACCTTCCCGTATCTTTTCTTCATTTCGCTCGCGGCGCTCGCCGGGGCCGTGCTCAACACCTACCAGCGCTTTGCGGTCGCCGCGTTCTCGCCCGTGTTGCTGAACGTGTGCATGATCGGCTTTGCAGCCTTCGTCGCACCGTACTACGAGCGTCCCGGCATGGCGCTCGCGGCGGGGGTGTTTGCCGCAGGGATCGTGCAACTGCTGTTCATGCTGCCTTACCTGCGCGGAATCGGCCTGCTGCCGCGGCCGCGCTGGGGCCTCGCGCACGCGGGTGTGCGACGGATCCTGTCACTCATGGCGCCAGCCATATTCGGCTCATCGGTCGCCCAGATCAGCATCCTGCTCGACACGCTGATCGCGTCGTTCCTGGTGACGGGCAGCATCAGCTGGCTTTATTACTCCGACCGGCTGATGGAGTTCCCGCTCGGGGTGTTCGGTATCGCACTGGCCACGGTCATCCTGCCGAACCTGTCGCGCCAGCACGCGAGCGCTTCCCGCGAGCAGTTCGCGGCGACGATGGCCTGGTCCATCCGCTTCGTCATCCTGATTTCCGCGCCGGCGTCCGTCGGGCTGGTGGTGCTCGCGGGGCCGATGCTGGCCACCCTTTTCTTCGGCGGTGAGTTCTCCAGCGGGGACGTGCACATGGCGTCGCTGAGCCTCATGGCATATGCCGCGGGCCTGGTGGCGCTCACCCTGGTCAAAGTGCTCGCGCCGGGCTTTTTCGCGCGGCAGGACACCCGCACACCGGTGCGGGT
>JAKLLP010000094.1:0-333 GCA_023150055.1 Gammaproteobacteria bacterium
GGACCGGCTCGCGGAGACGTTGCTCATCCAAACCGCGGCGACCGCCGACAGGGATCTCGAGGACAGGCTCGTCGCCACCGGCGCTCGTGCCCTGTATCGCAAGCAGTTGAGTCGCCAGGTGCGACGGCTGGCGCCGGAGCAGGCCTCGCCCGTGCTGATCGCCGGAGCAGGTTCCGGCAGCCTCATCGTGCTCGAGAACGGCGTGCGCTACGAGCTGGCGCTCGAGGAAGGTTATTCATACGGTCTTTTCCTGGACCAGCGGGACAACCGGCGGCGGCTCCTGATCAACCATGTCGCCGCAGGATTCACCCCCTTGCCTGCCCGCGCCGCCAG
>JAKLLP010000094.1:388-7883 GCA_023150055.1 Gammaproteobacteria bacterium
CCGAGGTCCTCAACGCCTTCGCGTATACCTGCGGCTTCTCGGTCTGCGCGGCGCTCGCCGGGGCGCACGTGACCTCGCTCGATCTGTCCCGGAAATACCTCGACTGGGGCCGGCGCAATTTCGAATTGAATGGCCTCGATCCGGCGGATCACGATTTCATCTACGGCGACGCTTTCGACTGGCTGCGGCGGCTCGCGCGGAAGCGGCGCTGTTTCGACCTCGTGGTGCTGGATCCGCCGACCTTCTCGCAGTCAAAGGCAAGCGGCAGCTTCCGCGCCGAGCATGACTATCCGCGCCTGGTCTCGGCCGCCATGCCACTGCTCCGGCCGGGCGGGGTGCTGCTCGCCTGCGCCAACGCCGCACGGCTCACCGCGGCTGCCTTCGGCGAGACGCTGCATGCCGCGGTCGGGGCGGCCGGCCGCCGGGTCGAGCTGGAGCATTTCGCGCCGCAGCCGCCCGACTTCCCGGTGACGCGCGATGAGCCGGGACACCTGAAGACCTTCTGGCTACGTGTGCAGTGAGACGCGGCCGGTCCATGACACCTCGGAGAAACGCATGAAGACCCTGATACTGAGCGCCAGCCCGCTGGCCGAGGCCAGCGTGACCTGCCGTCTCGCCACCCGCCTTGCGCGCAGTCTTTTCCCGGACGGCGAGCATCGGGTCGTGCATCTCGCCGAGGCCGGCCTGCCGCCCTGTGACGGTCGCCTCGAGGTCATCACGGAGGGCGAGAACAGCACCGGCTACCTGCCGGCCTTGCGCCCGGTGCACGACGCCATGCACTGGGCGGACGTGGTCATTTTTGCCTCACCGGTACACAACTTCACCGTGTCGGCACTTCTGAAGAACTTCATCGACCTCATGGTCTTCGAATCCCACCGGCCGAGCTTCATGGGCAAGAAGGCCCTGCTGGTCGCCACCGCCATGGGCGCCGGCCAGGAGAAACTGTTCAGTTACCTGCAGGAGGTCGTGCACAGCTGGGGATTCTGCGTCGTCGGCAGGCTCGGCGCGGCGACCAGCATGCTGGAGGAGCCCTGGTACGAGGCGAAACTGCGCGCGGCGATCTCGCGGCTGCGAACGCGGGTGCTGCCGGCCCTCGCAGAGCCCCGGCCGCGCGTCGGACTGCGCGACCTGATCGCCTTCCGCGTCTGGCGCCTGGTGGTGGAGATCAACCGCGACAATACCCCGATCGACCACGCCTACTGGTCCGAGCGCGGCTGGCTCGATGCCGAGTACTACTTCGACTGCCGCTCGGCCGCACCTGCGCGCTGGCTCGCCGGCCTGATCGCGGCGCTCGTCCGCTACACCATCGTCCATCGCAGACTCAGGCCCGTGACCTGAGGACGGTGGTCTGTGGACGCCGTCAGGATCCCCTCGGGACGGCCGGACCGATCCGGCTGATGCCGCCCGGAATGCTGAAATCCCGCCACACCCGGATCTTCCCGTCCTTCACCAGGAAGTATCCGGCCACCTGGAATGTCATGTTGCGTTTTTCTTCCGAGGCGAAGAAGTAGTCGATCCGCTCGTTGATGACCAACGGGCCGATGGCGTGCGAACGCAGGATCTCCCAGCGAACCTCCCGCATGCTCGCAAGGAAGCCACCGAGCTCCTTCTCGAACGCGGCATGCCCGACTATATCCGGCCGACCCTCGAACATCTGGTAAACGATGTCCTCCGACAGGTAGGGCAGGAGCTTGCCGACGTCGCGCGCCGCCCAGGCCGCGCAGAACTCGTTGACCAGCGCCTCGTTCTGCTGCTCGAGAGGCGTGCGCGCCGGCGCGCCGCCGGCGGAATCGAGGCCTGCGCAGCCGGCGCTCGCGCCCGCTGCAGCGACCAGCCAGCGCCGCGAAATACCGCTCGTCACATCGCTCACGGGAGTCTCCTTGCCGGGTTTCTCTTCATGTCCACCGCACCCTCATCGACCCTGCCCCGGGCGATCGACAGCCTGCGGGTAGGCGTCGCGCAACTCCGCGCACACCGGAAACAATTGCGGCAGCAGGAACGACGGGATGCGGTAGGCAGAATAACTGCGCGCCGTCGCGGTCGGGTGGATCCAGTGCAGGCACTCCCGCGTCGCGTAACTGGTGAACGACATGGAGTAGCCGCCGTTGATCCAGGACTGGGCGAAACGGGCGTCCTCGAACAGGCTGATATCGAGGTACGGCTGTGCGAGCGCGGGCTCGCGCCGGTAGAGGTAACTGAAGCCGTAGAACACCATGTACTCTTTGCCCGGCTCTTTCTCGCCGCTGAAATTCACCGTCGTGTAGCCATCCTTGGTCAACTCGTAGTGCCAGCCCCTGACCGCGGTGAGGTCGAGATAGCCGAAGAAGTCGCTGGCTGGCGCATACAGGAAGAATCCCGACAGCTTGAGCATGTCCACGCCCGTATGCCGCTGCACCTCGAGCATCCGCGCGAGATAATCCGGTCCGTAGATGTCGTCGTCGTCGAAATGCGCGATGAACGGTGCCCGCGCCGCCTCGATCATGGCGTTGCGCTTTGCGCCGATGCTGATCGGGTCGGGACTGTGCCGGTAGTGGACGCGGGGATCGCGCGCGGCCAGGCTTTCCATGTAGGGATCAGGGGCCGCGCTGTCGTCGAGGACATGCCACTCCCAGTCGACCTTTTGCGACAGCACACAGTGCGCAATGCGCGGCATGAAACGCGCGCGATTACAGGTCGGCGTGATGATGCTGACGCTGGCAGCGGTCATGAAGTCGGATATTAGCCGATACCGGTGGGCGGTCGGGTCTGGAACCCAGCTCGAAACTGCTGCGCGGTCGTGATCCAGCAGCTTTTCCTCACCCGGCTGAAGACCGCTCGCGACGTTTCGAGACAGGTTCTACGCCGATGGCGCTTCGATGACACGCGGCTCGCCGCGGCCGTCCACCGTCTCGAGTTTTACCGGGCGGCGCCAGATGCGATGCACGTAGTCGAGCACCTTCTCCGCGCGCTTGACGTCCAGCCCACGCCCGTCGGTCTCGTGCTCGTGGACGAGGTGCAGGGTACCGTCCGTCTCGACGTGCCTGACCACGATCGCAGGCGCGCCGAAATTGTACTTCGGGGCGAGAATGGCGTCGCGCAAGGCGTTGATGTCGCGGTCCACCACCTCGATCGCGCCGTCCTTCGAGGCCTTGAAGCGGAACAGCTTCAGCTCCTCGGCGAGTTCCTCGGTCAGGTAGTTGCGGATGAAGCTGAAATCGTCATCCTGCGACCGGATCTGCATGGCCTTCTCCATGCCGAGATCGTCGATGATCCGCTCCCACATGCAGAATCCCAGGTGGTAGGGATTGATCGCGAGCGAGGCCTGCCGGTCGGCGGCGTGGGGGCGGACGACATCGGAGTGCGTCTTGATGGCATCGAGGTACTCGCTCTGCGGTATGAAATCCGCTTCGCGCAGCAGCCGGGCGTGCCAGTACGAGGCCCAGCCCTCGTTCATGATCTGGCAGGCGAATACCGGGTAGAAATAGAACGACTCCTCGCGCACCGCGAGAAAGATATCGCGCTCCCAGCCCTCGAGCTCCGGGGCATATTGCGCGATGAACCACAGCAGATCGCGTTCGGGCTGCGGTGGCAGGCTGGCCCGCTGCCTCGGCTCGTGCTGCCGTGGCGGGCGCTCGTCTCCGGGAAGCTGGTGAAAGCGCTGGCGGAAGGTGTCGTCGTTGAACGCCGGGTCCTCGACGTATTCCGGATAGCGCTCGCGACGCAGCCCCCTGAAAGTGTCGATGTGGGCTTCCAGGGCGAGCGCGGCATCCAGGATCTTCTCGACGCGTTCCTGCCCATGCTCATCCATGGCGGCGCCGATCTGGCGCGCGTGGCCCGCCGCCTGATCGACGATGCGATAGCCGACTTCCTGCTGGCTGCGCTGGAACAACGCGTTGTTCCTGGAGAAATCCGCATGTCCCAGGACATGGGCCACGACCAGCGTGTTCTCCGGCACGCTGTTTCCCCTCGCGAGATAGGCCCGGCCCGGATTGCCCGGAAACACCACTTCAAACAACCGGGAATGCCCCATGCGGTGCTGTATGAGCTGATAGATGTAGCGCACGCCGAACGACCAGTGCGGCATGCGCACCGGCAGCCCGTATACGGCGACCTCCATCATGAAGCTGTCCGGCACCTCTTCGAACTGCACCGGGTAATAGTCGAGCCCCTGCGCGCGGGCAAGCTCTTCCAGCTTCCGGCCGTAATTCTCGATAGTGCCTGCCATGCGCTGCTCCGTCGACCGCGGCCTGTCAGCGGGATTCCACGGCGACGTGCTCGCGGAAAAACGCGCGGATCGCATCCCAGACCGACTCGTTGGTCGTCAGCGCATAGGCGCCGATGGGGCTGCCGGCATCGGCGAGCGTCTTGAATATGGCGCCGGTTTCGCTGTCGAGCGCCCGCTCTTCGCTGGCCGGGGTCTCGACGTAGCCGACGAAACTGGCCCGTGAGGCCACTTCACGCAGGCTCGCCTCGGCGGCGTCATGGTCGTCCTTGAAGTTCTCGCCATCGGAGCCGTAGAAGAGATAGATGTTGTAGCGCGAGGGATCGTAGCGGGCGGCGATGGTGTCCTTCACCAGGGTGAACGCGGAAGAGGCCACCGTGCCGCCCGAGCCGCGCACCTGGAAGAACTCGCTCTCGTCGAACTCCCACGCCTTGACCGTGTGGGCTACGAACACCAGCTCCAGGTGCGTGTACTGCCGACGCAGCCCTTCCACCACCCAGAAAAAGAAAGTCTTGGCCAGCTGGCGATCCCTCTCCCTCATGCTCGAGGAGACATCCATGGCGAAGAACACCACCGCCTGGGTCGCAGGCTGCCGGCGCCGCACGAGCTGGCGAAAACGCAGGTCGTCGTCCGTGAAGGCCGGGCCCTGCGGATCGACGGACCGACGCTTGAGACTCTCCTTCAGCGAACGCCGCCGGTCCAGGCGGGAACGCACGCCGCGCCGGCTCCAGCCCTCGCGCCGGTATTCGTCGTCCTGCGTGACGCCGGTCTTCGCCTGGAGGTTGGGAAGCTGCAGCTCCTCCCACAGCCACTCGACGATGTCGTCGATCTTGAGTTCCAGCAGCAGCTGCACGCCACCCTCGTTGTTGCCGCCCTCGCCCTGTCCGTCGTCGCCCTGCTGCTGGCCGGGGGCGGCAAGCTGGTCGCCGGGCTTCACGTCTCCCTGGCCGGCACCGTCGACTTCGTCGGGTTCGCGCAGGCGGAAGCGGAAGTGCTCGAGGAAGCGCACCGGCACCTTCACCGTCCGGCTCCGGTCGCCACCGAGGATATCGGCATTGGCGAGAACCTCGGGCAGCTTCGCGCGCACCGCATGGCGCACTTTCTCGTTGTGCCGCAACCAGTCGCGTGCCCCGCGCGAAAAAAGGTCGTACCAGTCCTGCCCGGCCTCGCTGCAGCCTGCGAATGTCGAGGGGTGTTCCATGGCTTCCTGCCGTCGTGTCCTCGGGCGTGAGTCCGTACGCCGCGTTCGTTCCGGGCCTATTCCTGAGACAGCAATGTGGTGACGTAATTCAACGCTTCCCGAGCGCTGTGCTCGTCGTAGCCATACTCCATGACCAGCCGTTCCTGCACCGCGGAGATCTTCTGCCGCACCTCGTCATCCGGGCGCGCCGCGGAAGTCACCAGGCGCAGCACGTCACGGCGCTCCTCGAACAGGTACTGCTCGATGGCCTCGTGCAGGCGCGTGTGGCTGTCCAGAGTGAATTTCTCGCCGGCCTTGAAGGCCACCATGGCCTTGCGCACGACTTCCTGGCGGAACGATTGTTTCCCGGACTCCGATATCTTGATCTTCTCCTCGACCTTGCGCAGGAAGCGCTCGTCCGCGGGTCGGGTCTCGCCGGTGATGGGATCCTTCACCTCGCGCTGATCGAGCGAGGCCTCCACCTCGTCGAGATACTTCTCGAGCAGCTGCTGGGCCTCGTCTTCGAAGGAGGCGAACAGGGCGCGGTGCACGTCTTCCTTCACCCAGCGGTTGTAGAAGTCCTTGCGGGCGATCACCAGGAAGTCCACCCAGCTCTTTTTCTGGTTGGCATCCATGCGAGCGTCGTTCTGGATCGAGTCCTTGAGCGCCAGCAACATCTCCATGCTCGTGAGGCTGCTCCTGTCGCTGCGCGTGATCGCGTTGGAGATCGCGTTGATCACGAATCGCGGGCTCACGCCGGACATGCCCTCCTCGGGATGCTCGGCGCGCAGCCGCTCGACCTCGTTCTGCGAGAAACCTTCGACATCCTCGCCGGAGTAAAGGCGCAGCTTCTTCGCCAGGTCGAGCCCTTCCTTTTCAGGCTTGACCAGCCGGGTCAGGATGGAGAACACCGCCGCCAGCTGCAGCACGTGCGGATCGAGGTGCACGGCCCGGAAAGCGGGCGCGTGGGACACGAGCTTGCGGTAGATGCGCGCCTCGTCCTGGTAAGACAGGGTGTAGGGTACCTTCACGATCACCATGCGATCGAGCAGCGCCTCGTTCTCCTTTTCCTGGAGGAACTTGTTGAACTCCGCGAGGTTCGTGTGGGCAATGATGGTCTCATCGAGATGAATCAGCGGGAAACGCGAGACCTTGACGTTTTTCTCCTGGGTCAGGGTCAGGAGCAGGTAGAGGAACTCACGCTTGACCTTGAGGATCTCGATCATCTCCAGCATGCCGCGGCTGGCTGCATAGACCGCGCCGGACCAGGACCAGGCGCGCGGGTCACCCTCGTCGCCGACCTCGGCCACCTTCGACAGGTCCACCGAACCGACCAGGTCGGCGATGTCCGCCGTGGTGGGATCGTGAGGCGCATAGGTGCCGATACCGATGCGGGATGCCTCCGACAGGAAGACCCGCTCTACCGGGAATCGCATGAAATCGCCCTGGAACTCCTCGTCGAGACGCGCGCGGCTGTAAGGCGAAAGCTCGCCGGTGATCTCCACGTCGTAGGTCTCGCGGAACTTGCCGCGCATGCTGGCGGGCACCAGGTTGAGCGGCGACTCGTGCAGGGGCGACCCTTCGAGCGCGTAGAGCGCACCTGCGGCGGTGTGGCTGTACTCCTCCAGGCCGCGCTTCATGAGAATCACTGCCGATGACTTGCCGCCGGACGGCGGCCCGAGCAGGAGCAACAGCCGCCGGCCTACGTCCGATCCGGCACTTGCGGCCTTGAAATATTCGACGACGCGATCGAGCGCATCGTCGATGCCGTAGAGCTCATTGGTGAAAAGGTCCTTCGGGTTACCGGCAGGGGTCTCCTCGCCGCGCCGCTCGCTCCGGTACCAGGCGAGCATGTCGTAGAGGTACTGGTGGCTCGAGCGGACGAACTGCCGGGGGTTGGCCGGGAAAACGCCGCCGAGAAAATCGGCAAAGGTGCCGCGCCATCGCGCGGCCTTGTGCTGGGAGGCGAAACTGGCCAGTTCCTCGATCAGTTTGCCATCTCGCCGTTCAACTGCATCCTGCCTGGAGTCCGTTGCGCTCGTCATGCTCGATCTCCCTGGAGTCTGTGTCCCGGCCGCCGAAAAGACGCCTGCCTGCCATCGATCGCTCTGCTC
>JAKLLP010000095.1 GCA_023150055.1 Gammaproteobacteria bacterium
GCTGGCCGGATCCAGTGCGCGCGCAATGGCTTGTCGATCGAGCAGATCCAGCCTCGTCTTCAGCCGGTAGCCCTGGCGACGAGCGACCTCGAGATCGAGACCCAGGCCACACAGCTGATGCGCCTGCTTCCAGACAGCGCTTCGTGACACGCCGAGTGCTCGCGCCAGCCCGGCACCGCTATGAAACTGGCCATCGGCAAGAAGAAGAATCAGGCGGTCCCTGATGCTCATGGGAACATCAGCGATTTGGACGCCGGATCATCAGTTTCTCCATGCGGTTTTCCTGCCGCTGCAGCAGGCGCCGGATATTGGTCCTGTGGGTATAAACGATGAACACGGCCAGTAGCAGCAGAAAAACCAACAACTCCCGGTTGCCGGAGGGGTGCGTAAACGCCAGAAATAGCGGCAGGACAGCCGCCGCGATCATCGTTGCAAGGCCGACAAACCCAGTGACCGCAACCACGATTACCCACATCACGACGCCGGGCAACAGGAGCTGCGGCGACAACGCCATGAGCACGCCCACGGCGGTCGCCGCGCCCTTGCCACCGGCGAAATCAAACCACACCGGATAGCAGTGCCCGACGATGACAGCCCCGGCGCTGCAGACCGAAATCAGCGCAGTGGACACGAGGGGCTCTTGCCCTACCAGCGCAGGAAGAACCGCGGGCAACCAGGTTGTTGCGACAAACCCCTTACCGATATCGACCACCATTACAGCGAGCGCAAACCATTTGCCACGGGCGCGCAACGCATTCGTGCCGCCCGCGTTCCCGCTACCCAACGTGCGAATATCCGGCCCGCCAAGAATCCTGCCCAGCAGCAGGCTGCCGTTCAAGGAACCTATCAGATAGCTCAGAAGGGTCGTGAGTCCGAGTTCGAGCATAGGGACAGATCGCCGCCTCAGGCAATTCTAGCATCCGAGCCGCCGCCATCCGCGGAAACGGACTTCATTCACCGGAGAAACCGAGCCACTGCTGGCGGCGAGACAAAGCATCTCCTGTTGCCTGCTGGTCCAGAGTGAGGTAACAAGTGTCACGGGGCGCTTCTGCAGGTGTGACGTACACGCGCAACAACTCCTCGCGCCTGAGGAGGTACATCTCCACGGGCTGATCGGTCCGCAGGCGGCGGGTTACTTCTGCAAGACTGGCGGTCCCGATTCGCCTGCCCGCAATGGCAACCAGTTCGTCGTTTGGCACGAGCCCGGCCCGCTGGGCCGGACCATCATCGAGTACATGCTTCACGATCACTCTGCCGTGATCGCTGCGGATAAGAATCCCAAGCCAGACACGCGCTGCTTCGTTAGGCGTACCTGCGGTACCGCCGGCATCGCCATGACCGGTCGCCCGCCGCATATTCAGTCGCACGCCAAACTGCGCCAGCAGGATACCCACCGGTGGATCCTGAGTTGTTCTTAGTGCTGCGCGAAAAAAATCCCCGAGGTCGAGCCCGCTGGTCTCAGCGGCGATCTCTTCGAACACCCCCTCCGCCAGACCATGCCCTGCATCCCCGTGCGTACGCCAGAGCACACGCATGATGTCATCGAGCGAAATTCGACCCTGCGTCCTGAGTCGCACCTCGAGATCCAGGGCCAACGCAACCATCGCGCCTTTCCTGTAATAGCTCACCTGCGAATTCGGGCTGTTCTCGTCCGGCCTGTAGTGCTTGATCCAGGCGTCGAAGCTCGCCTCCTCCAGCGTCTGGCGCATCCGGCCGGGCGTCCGGAAAACTGAGGTCAGCAGCTGACCGAGCGCTTCGAGGTATGCCTGAACCGAAATCAGTCCGGCGCGAAGCAGCATCAGATCATCGTAATAGGAGGTGATTCCCTCGACGACCCAGAGCTGCCGGGTATAGACCTCACGATCGATTTCGTGAGAAACGAACTCGGCCGGCCTGATGCGCTTGCCATTCCAGAGGTGAAAATACTCATGACTGGCAAGACCGAGGAACTTCCGGTACCGGGAATCTGCAGCCGTAGCACCAACGCATGGCAGGTCATCACGATGACAAACCAGCGCGGTCGAACACCGGTGCTCGAGCCCTCCGAAACCTTCGCCGTTCAGGCGGACCAGGAAGAGGTATCGGGAAATCGGGACGGCCCCACCGAAAAACCGCATCTGCTGTCCACACAGGGTCGCAAGGTCGCTCGTCACCCGATCGAGGTCGGCATCGTGGCTTCCGGCCAGGACAATGGCATGCGACACTCCCTCAGCGGTGAATTCATCTCTCGACACTGCACCAACGAGGATCGGGTGGTCGATCAGCTCCTCGTAGCTCGCGGCCTCGAAAGCTCCGAACTCCCACTCGGCGCCGGTCAAACGGGCCAGGGTCGTTGCGACCTCCCAGCTTTCCACTCCAGCCTGGTCACCCGGGCTGAAATGCACCACATGCCTCTCATTTTCTAGTCCATGTATCCTGAAGAAGGCGCTGGCGCCATTGATGAACAGACCTGAACGATCGAGGCAGGCACCCCTGACCGATGGGTCGGCTGCGTAGATCTGGGCGCTGAGCAACAACTCACCCACAATCGGCACCGCGCGCCAGGTCGCCTTATCCGTCTTTCGCAGGGTCACCTCCCGTCCATCTCGATCGGTCGCGACAAGGGAAAGTACGTGCCTGGCGAAATCCCGGACCAAATAACTCCCGGGCGTCCATGCCGGCCAGGACAACACCTGCCCGGCCGGATCGGGCGAGCGTATACGGCACTGAACTTCTATGATCCGCCGGTTAATATCCAGTGGACGCACGTGGTATACAGCTGGGGACTCAGTATCTGCAACGCTCATCTGTGATCACTCCGGTACGGCACGAGGCAGCAGGATGTCGGCGAGCATACATCGGACGCTGCCGCCACCCACCGCCTCTATGAGAGGCAGTGGCACTGCCAGCAGGCGGCCATGAGCGGATAATGCGGTCAACTGCGCGGTCGAAAGGGCGGCATGTGCAGCAGCGGACATTGCTATCACGGGTTCGCGTCGAGCCGTGGTCATCTGCAGCACATTGGCAGAGAAGCTTTGCATCTGCCGGTAGTCGATCTCGATGATTTCACGCCCGCTGGATATCAGCTTATCCATTACCCGGCGACGCTCGAGAGGATCGGTAATGACATCGGCGCAGACGATTGCATATTGCTCGCCAAGACTCATCATCACGTTGGTGTGATAGAGGGGTCGGCCACGGTGGTCGCAGGTGTCGAACTCGATGACATCCACGCGCAGTTCCCGCTTGAGATGGCTGATGGCTTCCGGATGGGTGCGACTCGATAGTGCCGCGAAAGCGAGCCCATTCCGATGGTCGAAGACCAGGCTGCCGGTGCCTTCCAGAAACACGGCTCCTGTCTCGAGCGACGACAAGTCAACGAGCCGGCTGGCGCTGAACCCGCCTTGTTCCTGAACCTGGCGGATCAAATCGAGACGTCTCTCCGGCCTGCGGTTCGGAGCTGCCATCGGATAAACCACGACACTCCCATCCCCGTGGAATGACACCCAGTTGTTGGGAAAAACCGCGTCCGGCTTGACCGGCCACTGCGTATCGTTGCCGACCAGTGTCCTGACACCAGCGGCCGCAAGGCAATCGACCAAACCATCGAACTCGACCAATGCCTGGCGCCAGCAATTAGCAGGCGCCTCCGGCATGGTCATCTGGAATGAGTTGGTCGATGCCGTCTGGTCGTTCGACCCAAAGTGACAGGGTCGAACCAGGAATACGTCACCAGCAATCTGACTCATGCCCTATGGTCCAATATGCTTTTGGCTTTGCCATGCTCTAGACTGCTTCACAGGCCTGTTTATGCAGACTCATGTCCGTGCCTCCCAAAATCCTCGCGATCAGCAACTATGACAAGCCCGGCATCCACGACATCAGGCCCGAGGCCGAGATGTTCATCGGGCTGAAGAGCCGCGGCGTAAATATAGAGTTCATGACCAAAAGGGACTGCTATTACGGTCAGCGGCTAATCGAATGTGGCATACCTGTTTACAACCACGTGCCACGCCGTAAGTTCTCGTCGACGTCCATCCGGGTCATTCGCCGAGTGCTCACGGAGGGTCACCACGACATCATTCACCTGTTCAACAACAATGCCATCGTCAACGGCATCTTCGCTTCACTTCGGTTACCGGTCAAAGTCGTGACCTATCGCGGCCAGACCGGGAACATCTCCCGACGCGACCCCACCTGCTACCTGACTCACCTGAGCCCGCGTGTCGATCGGATCGTGTGCGTGTCCGATGCGGTACGTCAAAGCCTGGCAAATGAGGTCTCCGACCCCGCCAAACTGGTGACGATCTACAAGGGCCATGACCTGTGCTGGTACCGGGACGCCAAGCGGCTGGACCGGGCCAGCCTCGGGGTTCCCGCCGACGCGTTCCTGCTCGCCTGCGTGGCTAATTACCGGCCGCGCAAGGGTATCGAGGTCCTGCTCGAAGCCACGCACCAGCTCCCGGCGGATACGCCTATCCATCTGCTTCTGGTCGGCCGAGGCATGGACGAGCGGACGGTCAGGGAGCTGGTCGCCACGACCGTGCTGCCGTCGATCAAGCGCGAAGGCCTGCCGAAGACCGTGGTCGAATCCATGGCGCTTGGCATCACACCGATCGTCACCGCGACTGGTGGCGGTCCGGAACTGGTGACTCACGAAGAGTGCGGCTTGGTCGTGCCCCCGGGCGATGCTACAGCGCTCGCAACCGCGATGCTTCGGCTGCAGTCGGACCGCGGTCGGAATCACCGCATGGGGCAGGCCGCCAGGCAAAGGCTGGGTAGCCAGTTTACGCTCGAGGCGTCCATCGAGGCACACTTGCGACTGTATCGCGAATTGGCCGGCGACGTGCGGCCTCGAGAGCAGGGGCCGGCATCGCAGAGGAGTCAACGATGATCACCGGAATCATCATCACGCTGAATGAATCCACGCACATCAGCGACTGCATCACCTCTCTCAGGGAGGTCTGCGACGACATCATTGTCGTCGACTCGTTGAGCACGGACGACACGGCGGAGAAGGCCGGCCAGGCCGGAGCCCGGGTGATTTCCCAGGCGTACCTCGGTGACGGACCCCAGAAGAACGTGGGCATCGAATTCGCCCGTAACGAGTGGATTCTCAGTGTCGATGCCGACGAGCGACTGACCGAGGGCATGGTGGAGGCGATCAGGAAGCTGGATCTCCGCTCGACCCCACATGATGCTTTCGCCTTTCGCCGGCGCAATTACGTCGGGAGCCGATGGATCCGCTACTGCGGCTGGTACCCGGACTACTGCATTCGCCTGTTCGACCGCCGCAGGACACGCTTCGCCGAGGCGCGACAGCATTCATCCGTCCAGGCAACAAATCCGCAACGAGTGCAGGCCGACCTCATCCATTACTCGTATCAGGATCTGGGCCAACTGTTCTGCAAACCGGGCCGCAACTTCAGCGGACGGGCGGCCAAGATCATGTACCTGGAAGGCAAACGCGCGAGCCCGGTCTCTCCGTTTCTTCACGGAGCGAGCGCCATGTTCCGGAAGTACCTCCTGCAGGGAGGCTTTCTGGGTGGAGTGGACGGCATGACGGTAGCGCTGTCCGCCGCAGTGAACAGCTACATCAAGTACGCGAAGCTACTTGAACTGCAACGTGACCCGGCGGTCCTGGAGCGAACGGACTTTGACCGGGTGTGGTGACGGAGGAAAGCCCTGATGTCGCTCGGACGCCAATTGCGCGAGGTCTTACGGCCGGTATTTCCGGGTTTTTTCGTCCTTGCCAAAGGCATTGGCCTGCTCTACTCGCCGCGGTCCTTTCTGCGAAACTCCGGGTACATCCGCTCGGTGAGAACCTATCGCCCGTGCCGTGCCGATGGGTCGCCGCTACCGTGGATGAACTATGCCGTGATAGCTTTTCTCGAGCAGCGTTTACGGCGGGAAATGTCCCTGTTTGAATTCGGCAGCGGCAACTCGACGCTGTTCTTTGCCGGCCTGGTCGGGAAAGTCGTCTCTGTCGAAAGCGACCCGGCCTGGCACGAGCGGGTAGCACGGCAAGTACCGCCGGGCGTGGAACTGATTCTCTGCCATCCGTTCGACGAACAACGCTATCTGCAGGCACTCGCCGAGCAGGGCACCGCATTCGACGTCATCGTTGTGGACGCCAAAGCGAGGGAAGCCTGCCTCGCCGAGTGCTGGCGCTGGCTGAGCCCGGGTGGCGTGATACTCCTCGACGACTCCTCGCGGCCGCGTTACCAGGCTGCCATCGAGGGTGTCATGGCGAGGGGATTTCGGCGAATAGATTTCGAGGGGCTGAAACCGGGTGGCATCAGGGCGTATCGGTCCACGATCTTCTACCGCGACGGCAATGTGCTGACGATATAGAGCGAGCCGAAGTGAGCGCGATGGAGCAAGAAAAAGCCGCTCCGTTCACACGGAGCGGCTATCCCGGAAAAGGTGCCTGGCAGTGACCTACTCTCACATGGGGAAGCCCCACACTACCATCGGCGCTGAGCGTTTTCACTTCTGAGTTCGGAATGGGATCAGGTGGTTCCCGCCCGCTTTGGCCGCCAGGCAATTCGGTACGGTCTGCCCGCGGTTGACGCCGCCGTGCAGGCCGAAATGTGGATGGTCTTGACGATTGACTTGTGTACAACTGCAACCGAGTTGCTTGGGTGTTATATGGTCAAGCCTCACGGGCAATTAGTATCGGTTAGCTGAACCCATTACTGGGCGTACACACCCGACCTATCAACCTCGTAGTCTTCGAGGGCCCTTCAGGGGAATCAAGTTCCCGGGGAAATCTAATCTTGGGGTGGGTTTCCCGCTTAGATGCTTTCAGCGGTTATCCCGTCCGTACATAGCTACCCGGCAGTGCCACTGGCGTGACAACCGGAACACCAGAGGTACGTCCATCCCGGTCCTCTCGTACTAAGGACAGATCCCCTCAAATTTCCAACGCCCACGGCAGATAGGGACCGAACTGTCTCACGACGTTCTGAACCCAGCTCGCGTACCACTTTAAATGGCGAACAGCCATACCCTTGGGACCTGCTACAGCCCCAGGATGTGATGAGCCGACATCGAGGTGCCAAACTCCTCCGTCGATGTGGACTCTTGGGAGGAATAAGCCTGTTATCCCCGGAGTACCTTTTATTCGTTGAGCGATGGCCCTTCCATACAGAACCACCGGATCACTAAGACCAGCTTTCGCTCCTGCTCGACTTGTCTGTCTCGCAGTCAAGCACCCTTATGCCTTTGCACGCAACGCGCGATGTCCGACCGCGCTGAGGGTACCTTTGTGCTCCTCCGTTACTCTTTGGGAGGAGACCGCCCCAGTCAAACTACCCACCATACACTGTCCCCAACCCGGATTACGGGCCTAGGTTAGAACTTCGAAATTGTCAGGGTGGTATTTCAAGGTTGCCTCCATGAGGGCTAGCGCCCCCACTTCACAGGCTCCCACCTATCCTACACAAACAAGTTCAAAGTTCAGTGCAAAGCTATAGTAAAGGTTCACGGGGTCTTTCCGTCTTGCCGCGGGTACACTGCATCTTCACAGCGATTTCAACTTCACTGAGTCCCGGGTGGAGACAGCGTGGCTATCGTTACGCCATTCGTGCAGGTCGGAACTTACCCGACAAGGAATTTCGCTACCTTAGGACCGTTATAGTTACGGCCGCCGTTCACCGGGGCTTCAATTCGGAGCTTGCACCCCTCCTCTTAACCATCCGGCACTGGGCAGGCGTCAGCCCGTATACGACCGCTTCCGCGTTGGCACAGACCTGTGT
>JAKLLP010000096.1:0-3999 GCA_023150055.1 Gammaproteobacteria bacterium
CCGCCGGTCTGCGAAAGGAGGCCGGTGACGTCGTCGTAGGACCAACTCGCCGTGGACGAGCTGATATTTCCTGCGCTCGAACCACTACTGGACCATTGAGCAACCGACACCAGCGTCGCCGTGTATGTGGCCGCCTCCGCGCCGCCCGCCCCCAGCGTGGCGGCAATGGCAAGGCCCAGTCGCTTCGTCTTCTTATTCATTTACAGATCCCCCCTGCTATCGCGATATTGCGCCGCCCCAGGAAACCCGGCAAGCCCTCGGGCCTGCCTCGTTGCCCCCGGCGCAGCCCGAGTCGACATAACGTGGAACTGCGCCGATCCGCGAGGAACCACATCGGCCGAGGATGCCCGGGGAGGGCAGCGCGCGCGGCGCCGCCTGGCGCTGGGCCGTGACCCGCTGGGCGCGCGTGTGAAGCCGGCTGCCAGGATGGCAGCAGCCGGCGTAACCCGCAGTGAGGAGGACAGGGATGTCCGACGAACGGCGCCCAGCGGGTCACGGCCCAGCGCCCGCACGTTGAGGCAAAGCCGGTGTTCCGCGAATAGCCGCAGAACCTATTAGACTCGCTCGTGTAGGATGCCCCCGCCACGGGCCGACCGGAACAGACCATGCAGCAATTCGAAGGCACCACCGTCATCTCCGTGCGCAGGGACGGGGTCGTCGCCATCGGTGGCGACGGCCAGGTGACGATGGGCAACACCATCATGAAGTCGAACGCGCGCAAGGTGCGCCGCCTCGCCGAGGGCAAGGTGATCGCCGGTTTCGCCGGCGGCACCGCCGATGCGTTCACGCTCTTCGAACTGTTCGAGGCCAAGCTCACCCAGTACGGCAACCTCACCCGCGCCGCCATCGAGCTCGCCAAGGACTGGCGCACGGACCGGCGGCTGCACCGCCTCGAGGCGCTGCTTTGCGTGGCCGACGCCGAAAAGTCCCTGGTGATCTCCGGCAACGGCGACGTGATCGAGCCGGAGGACGACCTGATGGCGATCGGCTCCGGCGGGCCCTTTGCGCAGGCAGCCGCGCGGGCGCTCCTCGACCACACGGAACTCGGCGCCGAGGAGATCGTCCGCACGGCGCTCGCGATCGCCGGGCGCATCTGCATCTACACCAACCAGAACGTCGTCGTCGAGACACTTTGAAACCATGAGCATGACCCCGCGCGAGATCGTCCAGGAACTGGACAAGCACATCATCGGCCAGGACGAAGCCAAGCGCGCGGTGGCGATCGCGCTGCGCAACCGCTGGCGGCGCCAGCAGGTGGTCCCCGCGCTGCGCAACGAGATCACGCCGAAGAACATCCTCATGATCGGCCCGACGGGCGTCGGCAAGACCGAGATCGCGCGCCGCCTCGCACGCCTTGCCAGCGCGCCCTTTATCAAGGTGGAGGCGACCAAGTTCACCGAGGTCGGCTACGTCGGCCGCGACGTCGATTCCATCATCCGCGACCTGACCGACGTCGCCGTCAAGCTGGCCCGTGAAACGGAGACCGCGCGGGTGCGACACCGCGCCGAGGATGCGGCCGAGGACCGCGTTCTCGATGCCCTGCTGCCAGCGGCGGCCGGCGCCTTCGGCGTCGCGGGCGGCGAGCAGAAGTCGAGGACCGACTCGGAGACGCGCCAGAAATTCCGCAAGATGCTCCGCGAGGGCGCGCTCGACGACAAGGAGATCGAGATCGAGCTGCGCGCCATGCCCGTCGGTGTCGAGATCATGGCCCCGCCCGGCATGGAGGAGATGACGAGCCAGCTGCAGAGCCTGTTCCAGAATCTCGGCGCGCAGAAGAAGAAAACCCGGCGGCTCAAGGTGCGCGACGCGCTGAAGATGCTGGTCGAGGAGGAAGCGGGGCGACTCGTCAACGACGAGGAGATCAAGGCTTCCGCGCTCGCCAACGTGGAGCAGAACGGCATCGTCTTCCTCGACGAGATCGACAAGGTCGCCAAGCGCAGCGAGACGCTCGGCGCGGACGTCTCACGCGAGGGCGTGCAGCGCGACCTGCTGCCGCTCGTGGAAGGCTGCACGGTGTCGACCAAATACGGCATGGTGAGGACCGATCACGTGCTCTTCATCGCCTCCGGCGCCTTTCATGCGGCGAAGCCCTCCGACCTGATCCCGGAGCTGCAGGGACGCTTCCCGATCCGGGTGGAACTCTCGAGCCTGAGCGCCGAGGACTTCGCGCGCATCCTCACCGAGCCCGATGCCTCGCTCTGCGAGCAGTACAGCGCATTGCTCGCCACCGAGGGGGTGACGCTCGCCTTCGACACCTCCGGTGTGCAACGCATTGCCGAGATCGCCCACCGCGCCAACCAGCAGATGGAGAACATCGGAGCGCGGCGCCTGCACACGGTCCTGGAACGGCTGCTGGAGGCGATTTCCTTCGAGGCCGCCGACCGCGGTGGCCAGCAGGTCGCGGTCGACGCCGCCTACGTCGACGAGCACCTCGGCGCGCTGCTCAAGGACGAGGACCTGAGCCGCTATATCCTCTGAGGAAGCCGCTGCTGCCGGATTCTCGTGCCGGTCGATCGTCCGTCGGTTGCCGACGCCGCAGGACCGGCGCTACGGTTGGCGCAACCCGGACGGCCGACGAGAGCCGGGGCTATTCGCTGGGCCGATCGGCAACCCTGGCTTCTGCCGCGCGGCGCGCAAGCTCGGGGTCGGCGGCAAATATGGCCGCCTCGACGCGCTCGAGATAGTCGGGCGGAAATTCCCAGATCCCCGAGGCGGCGTCTTGCACCAGGCCACGGTCGGCCGGACGCAGCCGGTAGCGCAGGGTCGCGAGCAGGTCGGTGCTGACCCAGGGACTGTCGCGGAAGTAGCTGTGGCCGTTGCCGTGATCGAAGTCGGGCGCATCGGCGACGCTCACCAGCGAGAGCGCATCCGAGCGCAGAAGGAAGGACTTCGCCTCCGCCGTCAGGTCGTCCGGGTCGAGCTGGCCGACACGCTCGTTGCGAAACGTGAACAGCGCGATTCCGAGCGCCTTGTCTTTCGGCGATTCGTAGATGGTGAGGCGTTCCTGGACGTCGAGCAGACCATCGAGCATGTAAGTGCCGAAGATGCCGCGGTCGACGTCGCTGCCAACCAGGATGACGTTGCCGAGGCGCAGGCTGCGGCGCGTCTCGGCGGCATCCCGATGGCCGCTGGCGAGCGCGAGCTGGTGCAGGGCGGTGGCGACGAGGCGGGTGCCGGCGCTGTAGCCGACGATATGGATCCGCTCGGCGTCGGTCTCCTTCGCCAGGTACTCGATGAACTCGCGCAGAAAAACCGCCGAATACCGGGCGGATTCGGTATCCCCGAAGTACGCCAGGCGGCCGCGATGCGAGGGCCATGAGAACGGGATGAACACCCCCTCGTAGCCGAGGAAGTGCCAGAGCTCGGCGGCGACCAGCAGCGGGTTCTCGAAGTTCACCCGGTAGCCGTGCACGTAGATGAAGACGTCCCGGTCACGGCTGCGCGCGAGACGCGCATTCACGGCCGCCGTGAAGGCCTCACGCGGCGCCGGGTCGGGCGCGAGCGCGCCCTGCTTGTGCAGGATCGGGTGGAGCGTGCGGTCGAGCACCCCGAACTCGGTGATCTCGGCCACCTGCAGCGGGTAACGATCGGTGTTGTTCTTCAGGATCGACATCCGCCGCGCCTGCTCCCAGGTGATATCGCTCTCACCGAGCACGATCCGGCCCGCCCCCAGGCGCAGTTCCGCGGCACGCTCACTCGAGTAGAAGCGGTCCTCGCCCTCGACCGTCGCCGGTTCACGCAGCGTCGCGTAAAGGATCTGCGGGTCGGCAGGCGCGTCCACCCGCGTCGTATCCGCGAAGGGCGTGACCTCGGCACTTTCGAGAAACGCGGGTGGAGGCATGAACGGAATCTGGTAAGGCTTGCCGGCCGCGCAGCCGGCAATGGCTGCCGCTGCCATGAGTACCGCGGCCGGCCGAACCCGGCAGACCACCTCCCCCGCCTGCCCCTGCAATGGCGAGCGTTCCATCGGTCTCATACTGGCATCACCCCTGGCAGCCA
>JAKLLP010000096.1:4009-7545 GCA_023150055.1 Gammaproteobacteria bacterium
ACTGTTCCGCAGCATGGCCTCTCACCATCACCGCTGGCAATGCCCTGTGATTCGCCCGGCCATGGCGATCCGGATTCACACCCGCACCTGCCCCGCCGGCGGCCTGCTAAACTGCGGAGCCCAATTGCGCAGCGATCCATGATCGATACCACGCACTTCGGCTTCGAGACCGTCCCGACCGCGGAGAAAGCGCAGCGGGTGCGCGCCGTGTTCGACTCGGTGGCCGCTCGCTACGACCTGATGAACGACCTCATGTCCGGTGGTCTACACCGGCTGTGGAAGCGCTTTGCGCTGTCCCGCACGGGGCTGCGCCCCGGTGACCGGGCGCTCGACGTGGCCGGCGGCACGGGGGACATCGCCGCAGGGCTCCACCGCCAGGTCGGGCGCGAGGGCCAGGTCTGCCTCGCCGACATCAACGCGGCGATGCTCGCCCGCGGCCGCGAGCGGCTCGTCGACCGCGGCATCGCCGGCAACGTCGGCTATATACAGGCCGACGCCGAGAAACTGCCGTTTCGCGAGGCGAGCTTTCACTGCGTCACCATCGCCTTCGGGCTGCGCAACGTCACCGACAAACCCGCCGCGCTGCGCTCCATGGCGCGCACGCTGCGCCCAGGTGGCCGGCTGCTGGTGCTGGAGTTCTCCCGGCCGTTGCTGCCGCTGCTGGCCCCGGTGTATGACGCCTATTCTTTCAAGGTGCTGCCGGTGCTCGGCGAGCTGGTGGCGCAGGACGAGTCCAGTTACCGCTATCTCGCCGAGTCGATCCGCATGCACCCCGACCAGGACACGCTCGCCGGCCTGATGACCGAGGCTGGCGTGGAGGACGTCCAATACTTCAACCTGAGCGGCGGCATCGTCGCGCTGCACGTCGGCTACCGTTACTGAGGCGCTGAGCACATGCTGGCCGAGTTCGTGTTTCGCCCCTTTGAAGCCTTGCTGGACCGCGGGATTGCGGGCTCGGAGCGCGCCCGGGCGCTCGCCGCAGGGCTCGAGGGCCGCCTGCTCGCCCTCACCGTCGATGCCACCCCTTTTGACCTGCGCCTGCGCGTGGCCGGCGGACGCGTCGCCGTCACCTTGCCCGACGGAGCGGCACCGGATGCCTGCATCCGCGGCACGCCGCTCGCGCTCGGCCGCCTGCTCGGCCGCGACCCGCAGGCCGCGATCCGCGACGGCTCGGTGCGCATCACGGGCGACGCCGAGATCGCTGGTCGGTTCGAGGAACTGCTGCGCGAGGCCGCGCCGGACTTCGGACGCGAACTCGCGCGCCTCGTCGGTGAGCCTGCGGCCGAGGACCTCGGTGCCGCCGCGCGCCAGGTGGCCGGCTGGGGCGAAGCAGCCGTCGCGGAACTGGCGCGCGGGGTTGGCGATTACCTGCGCGGGAACGCCGGGGTCGTCCCGAGCGCCGACGAACTGCGCGAGTTCAACCGCGGCGTCGACGCGTTCGTCAACGACGTCGAGCGCGCCGAGGCGCGCCTCCGGCGGCTGAAGGAGGACATGTAGGAGCGACCTGCGGAGCGAGACGAGCGGGCGACGACGTCGCAGCGCCCCGGCGGTGGCTACCCCGACCAAAGCCGGTATCGGGGCGCGAGCCCGGGCCAGGCGTCGCCGGCACGCCGGCGATCCTGCCAATGTCTTGCCTTGCGTGCCGAGCACCAGTCCCATGCCCAGACTCCGCCTCATCCTGCGCCTGATCACGATCCAGCGCGTGCTGTTCCGGCACGGGCTCGACGAATTGATCGTCCGCACGCATCTCTTCCGCCCGCTGCGCTTCCTGTTTTACCTCTCGCCGTACAACTGGCTCGGCCGCGACGAGGGCAAGCCGCGCGGTGTGCGCATCCGCGAGGCCCTGCAGGAGCTCGGCCCGATCTACGTGAAGTTCGGGCAGTCCGTGTCGACGCGACAGGACCTGCTCGCGCCCGATATCGGCGTGGAACTCGCGAAACTGCAGGACGAGGTGCCGCCCTTCCCGCCGGCGCAGGCGCTGGCAGAGGTCGAACGCGCCTTCGGACGAGCCGCATCGTCGGTCTTCACGGAATTCGACGAGCACGCGCTCGCCGCAGCCTCGATCGCCCAGGTCCACGCCGCGCGGCTGCCGACGGGCGAGGACGTGGTAGTGAAGATCTTGCGCCCCCAGGTGCGCGAGCAGGTGGAGCGCGACCTCGAGGTGCTCTACGCGCTAGCACGCCTGGTCGGACGGTTCTGGAAAGAGAGCTGGCGGCTGCGACCGGTGGAGCTCGTCGCCGAATACGAGAAGACCATCCTCAACGAACTCGACCTGCTGCGCGAGGCGGCCAACGCCGCGCAGCTGCGCCGCAACTTCGAGAACGACCCGAAGATCTACGTGCCCGAGGTCTACTGGGATTACTGCCGGGCGAACGTGATGGTGCTCGAGCGCATCCACGGGATCCCGATCGACGACATCACGGCGCTCAAGGCGGCGCACGTGAACATTCCACGGCTGGCTGCCAACGGCGTGGCGATCTTCTTCACCCAGGTGTTTCGCGACAACTTCTTCCACGCCGATATGCACCCGGGCAATATCTTCGTCGATCCGGGCGACCCCGAGCACCCGAAGTACTGCGCGGTGGATTTCGGCATCGTCGGCACCCTCACCGACAGCGACCGGCGTTATCTCGCGGAGAACTTCCTCGCCTTCTTCGAGCGCGACTACCACCGCGTGGCACAACTGCACGTGGACTCGCGCTGGGTCCCGCCGGGCACGCGCGTCGACGAGTTCGAGTCGGCTATCCGCTCGGTGTGCGAGCCCGTGTTCGCCAAGCCCCTCAAGGACATCTCCTTCGGCACGGTGCTGCTGCGGCTGTTCCAGACCGCCCGGCAGTTCGACATGGAGGTGCAGCCGCAGCTCATGCTGTTGCAGAAGACCCTGGTGCAGATCGAGGGTCTCGGCCGGATGCTCTACCCGGAGCTCGATCTCTGGCAGACCGCATTGCCGGTGCTCAAGGGCTGGGTGCGGGAGCAGTCCGGGCCGCGCGCGACGCTGCGACGCCTGCGGGGCGAGTTGCCCGATCTGCGCTACACCCTGGAGAGGCTGCCACTCGCCTTGCGCCGCTTCGTCGAGCGCCAGGCCGACGACGGCGGGTATGGTCAGGGCGAGGGCGAGCGGTCGCACGACCGCCAGGGGTTGCCCGCCGCGGCAGTGGCCCGCCAGCGCTACGCGCTCGGCGCGGGCGCCCTGCTGGTCATCGCCGGCGTGCTGTTCCTTGGACTGCGCGCCCACCCGCAGTGGGTGGGCTGGCTGCTCGGCGCCGGGGGCCTCATCGTGCTCTGGTCGGGCCGGCCTGGTGTGGTGTTCCGCAAATAACCTGCCGGCAATGACCGCCCTTGCGGCGGGGGGCTGCGCCGTCGCTCCCGCCCTCGTTCATCGATACTCGCTTTGGGCGCAGACCCCCGCCTCCGGGCGGGCCGTCCCTGCAGGCTGTCAACGTATTGGTGGGACAGGACACTAGCCCGCACTATTCACGAAGGCGGCATCGAGCGCGGCCAGGCCAATGAGTAATCGCACGAAATCGACAACGCGG
>JAKLLP010000097.1:0-2675 GCA_023150055.1 Gammaproteobacteria bacterium
CCTGGTAGAGATGCTCGAGATCGAACTTGACGGTCGTCTTGTCGAAGCCGTCGCGAGTGCCGCGGTGCTTCTCCGATTTCGCCTTGGTGAAATGCGTCTCGTACTTGCGATCCGACACATGCTGGACCATCGCATCGGAAATATGCCCGACTCCACCCAGCCGTGCGGCCGCCAGGGCCAGCTCCGTGGTGGAGATATCCACGCCCATCCCGCCAATGATGATGGGGACGAGTTCGTGCTCGCCGAGGCGTAGACGGTAATTGTCGACCTGATCCTGGGTCAGCGGGGGGGATTTCATCATCAGCAACTGCAACGCACCAAGAAGGTAGTGATCTTAAAGGAGTATCCCGCCGCGGAACAGGGCGAGCGTCCCGGTCCGTCTGCCGCGCGGTTTTCCGCAGACCATGACCTGTGGTAGCGACACCACGCAAAACTGCTCGACAGAAATACATCCCGGGTCAGCACGCAACACCCTTCGGCCGCGTTACTGCGCACTTGTTACATTTACATGTACGCCTGCACGAGTGGATACCAACTCGTGGAAGCTGCGGCGGCGCACTGCAAGCGCGAAAGGACGAGCCAGGACTCACAGGGCATCGCTTGGGCGATCCGCTGCGCGCCCGATGCAAACAGCCTCCGCACCTTGTCGGGCAGCCCGCCGCGCTGGTGCGCAACCCCCGGGGGGGGCCTGCGCCGGTAACAGGCCGCATTGCCAGCCGGCGCATACGTGAGTCGCTGGTTGCCATGAGGGCAGCGACCGGCGCAGATGCCCGGCTGAGCGCGCCCCACAGCCAGGCGATGAGTCGCAATAAACGCCACCGCCTCAGCTGAGCGTCGCGAGATCGGCTCGCACGCTCCGCACCCGGTAGCGCGAAACCTCCACATCCACTGCCCAGAACCGCGCCGGCAACCCGGCCTTGAGCTTGAGCTGTGCCATGAATAAATCTGCAGTCGGCAGCATGTCCCATACCTTCGGCAGAAAGGTCGCGCGACGCCCACGCCATGAAAGCACCACGCCGTCGGTGCCCGGCACCAGGACCTGCCGCAGCTCGTCCTCGGTGCGGACCATCAGCGGCTCGAGCGACCCCAGCACCGACACCTCGAGATCGAGGTCCGCGAGCTCCTCACGGGTGACCGCAGGGAAGCGCGGATCATCGAACGCACTGGCACGCGCGTTATGCCAGACATCCGCAGCGAGCGGCCGTCGCGCCTCGAGCATTCCCCTGCAGCCGCGCAATCCCAGCGGTCTGGAGGTCAGCGTCACGAAACTCGCCGCCGGCTCCAGCAAGCCGGCCGGACATTCCCCGAGATCGGGCTCCGACGGCGGGGTTGAGTCGAACCCCGTGCGGATCGCTCGCGCGGCGATACTCAGCAATGCCCCGCCAGAGGCCACCTCAGTCGTCATAAAATGCGTAGGCGCCATACCCCACCACCCGCGACTTGTCGCCGCAGACATCACCCGAGGTGCAGCGCGCCAGCTCGCGCGGCCGCAGACCACGTTCTTTCGCCGCCAGCAGAAATCCGTTCAGCCCGACGCAACCGCAGGCATCGCTGCCGCACAGGGACGCATCGAGCGCAAGGATCCGCCCGCTCGTACGCTCGTCCAGCGTTTTCGCGCTCGCATCATCGTGGTAGTGGCTGAGATCGGTGCTGATCACCAGCAGCGTTTCCGGACCGCCCCAGACGCGATCGAGCACCTCGGCCACGGTTGACGCCGACGCGCTACCAGCCACCAGCGGCAGCAGCGAGCAAGAACCGAGCACCGTCTGCAGGAACGGCAACTGCACCTCCAGGCTGTGCTCGAACTCGTGCGCGCGACCAGAGATCACGACCGAAGGATGCGAACAAAGAGATCGCCGGCCGTCGGCATCGACCGGCACCAGGCCAAGTGGCGTCTCGAAGACATCGGCGGCAGGTAGCGCGAGCCCGACGAAGGCGAGCTGGTGGCTCGGCCCGAGCAGCACCACCCGGTTGATGGCAGCGGCGGACGCGGCGATCTGCCGATAGGCGACCCCCGCCACGCGACCGGAGTACATGTAGCCCGCATGAGGAACCACCAGCGCCTTCGGCACGACCTGGGCGCGCGGACCCTCGAGGTAAGCGGTGATGTCGCGTCGCAGTACCGCCGGATCACGCGGGTAGAACCGGCCGGCCATCGCGGCAGGCCTGATCAGGGCCGGTGTCCCGGACGTTGCGCTGGCGGGCGGCATTGGGGTGAATACCTCTCTGGATTATCGGTCAGCCGTTCTCAATATGGGGGCTCCCGGGGACGGTGAAAAGACCTCCTTGCAATCCCCGGTGCTCGGACTCATGTTGAAAAGATGAACGAAGACGACGGTTCCACGATCGTCGCGACGCGGTACTGGCACGCTCTCGGCGATGGCCGGGTGCAATGCGATCTCTGCCCGCGCGAATGCCGCATGCACGAAGGCCAGCGCGGACTGTGCTTCGTGCGCGGCTGCGAGGACAGCCAGGTCAAGCTCTTCACCTACGGGCGCTCGAGCGGCTTCTGCGTCGATCCGATCGAGAAGAAACCGCTCAACCACTTTCTGCCCGGCAGCAGTGTACTGTCCTTCGGCACCGCCGGCTGCAACCTCGCCTGCAAGTTCTGCCAGAACTGGGATATGAGCAAATCCCGGGAGATGGACACGCTTGCGGATGCTGCCAGCCCGGCG
>JAKLLP010000097.1:2735-7437 GCA_023150055.1 Gammaproteobacteria bacterium
TGGCTCGGACAGCGGAGACACTCGGCTGCGCCAGTGTCGCGTTCACCTACAACGACCCGGTGATATTCCATGAATACGCCATAGACGTCGCCCGCGCCTGCCATGAGCGCGGCGTCCGGACCGTCGCCGTCACCGCGGGTTACGTCTCGCCCGGACCGCGCGCGGAGTTTTTCCGGCACATGGACGCCGCGAACGTGGACCTGAAGTCCTTCTCCGACGACTTCTACTACCGCCTCTGCGGCGCGCGCCTCGCGCCGGTGCTCGATACGCTGCGCTACATCCGCAACGAGACTGACACCTGGCTCGAGATCACCACGCTGTTGATTCCCGGAGCGAACGACTCCGACGAAGAGCTGCAGGCCCTCAGCGGGTGGATCGCGGCTGAGTTGGGACCGGATGTGCCGCTTCATTTCTCAGCGTTTCATCCCGACTGGAAGATGGCGGATACTCCCGCCACGCCAGCCGCTACGCTCAGCCGCGCCCGCCGTATCGCGAGGGCGAGCGGCCTGCAGCACGTCTATACCGGCAACGTCCACGACAGCGATGGCGGCAGCAGTTACTGCACCGGCTGCGGGGAGCGGGTCATCGAGCGCGACTGGTACCAGATCGGCCGGTATCGTCTGGATGATCGGGGGCGTTGCCTGGAGTGCGGCACGGCTCTACCCGGCGTCTTTGATGGCCCGGCCGGCGGCTGGGGTGCGCGGCGGATGCCCGTGGGTCTCACGAAATAGGGGACAGTGACCTTTTTCTCAGCTTAGCGAGCTGCTTGACCGCCGCATGTCCGAAAAAGGTCACTGTCCCCCAATTTTTTTTGATGGTGGGCCGTGCAGGATTTGAACCTGCGACCAACTGGTTAAAAGCCAGCTGCTCTACCAACTGAGCTAACGGCCCGGCGAACCGACGAATCGCGACAGACATCGGCAGTCACGACTTCGTTCCACGCTGCAGGAGGGGTTTCGCCCCTGAGACGCGAGCCGGGACTGAAGTCCCTCCTACAAGCCCGTCCCGCAGTGCGACTGTCCGACGCGGCGCGCATGATAGCCGATCAGCGCCGAAGCAGCCATTTGTGGTCCTTCAGCCCTGCCGATAGCGGGTCGGATCGGCGACGCCCGCGGCGCGGAAGCCCGCGCTGCGCAGGCGGCAGGCGTCGCAGGCACCGCAGGCCGCCCCGCTGGCATCCGGCTGATAGCACGACACCGTGAGCGCGAAATCCACGCCGAGCGCAAGGCCCTCGCGAATGATTCCGGCCTTGCTGAGCGCGATGAGTGGTGCGCGAAGCAGGATCGGATTGCCTTCCACCCCGCGCTTCGTGGCGAGATTTGCCATCGACTGCCATGCGTCGATGTACTGGGGCCGGCAGTCCGGATACCCGGAATAATCCACCGCGTTCACGCCCACATAGATGAACCCCGCATCGAGCACCTCGGCCCAGGCGAGCGCGAGCGACAGGAACACCGTGTTTCGGGCCGGAACGTAGGTCACCGGTATGCCTTCGCCCGGCTGCTCGGGCACCGCGATGCTGCGGTCGGTCAGCGCCGAGCCGCCCAATGCGCCGGGATCGAGGCGCAGCACACGGTGCTCCCTCGCCCCGAATGCCGCAGCGATCCGCCCGGCTGCCGCGAGTTCTGCCCTATGCCGCTGACCGTAGTCGAAGCTCAGCGCGTAACAGCCCAGTCCATCGCGCCGGCTTGCCATGGCGAGACAGGTCGCCGAGTCCATCCCGCCCGAGAGAAGCACGACCGCGCTTGCGCTCACCGGGCCGCCTCCCGGGTCTCGACGTGAAGTCGTCGACCGCGATTCGGGCGCGAGCGGGCCGCCTCAATGGCCACGCTCTTCTCCCCAGAGGTACTTGTGCAACTGCACCTGGAAACAAACGGGCAGGCGATCGGCCAGTATCCATTCGGCGAGCAGCCGTGGCTCCAGCCGGCCCCAGGCCGGGGAGAACAGGACGGCGCAGCGCTCCGCGAGCCGGCCGCTGACAAGCTGCTCCCGGGCCCAGTCGTAGTCGGCGCGATCGCCGATGACGAACTTGAGCTGATCGGTCGCCTTGAGCAGCGTGAGGTTCTCCGCCCGGTTGCGATGTGACTCGGCCGAGGACGGCGTCTTGATGTCCATCACCACCACCACCCGCCGGTCGACACCGCCAATGTCGAGCGCACCACTGGTCTCGAGCGACACGACGAATCCGGCATTACAGAGATCGGTCAGCAGTGCACGGCAGGCAGGCTGGGCGAGTGGCTCGCCACCGGTGACGCACACGTGCCGCGTCGAAAACCCGGCAACTTCGGCGACGACGTCCTGCACGCGGCGCAGCTCGCCCCCCGTGAAGGCGTACTCAGTGTCGCAATAGCGGCATCGCAAGGGGCAGCCGGTCAGCCGCACGAAGACCGTCGGCTGCCCGACGGTGCTCGCCTCGCCCTGGATGGAGTGGAAGATCTCGCTGACCCGCAGCTGCACGCTGCGGGACTCTGACTTGTCAGTGTTGTCCTTCATGCGGCAGCGCCGCGCTTCCCCCCGGCGCGGATCAATGCCCCTCGCTCGCCATTACCTCGAGCCGCTGACCCGCAAGCCGTGCCGCGGTGGTCTCCTGGTAATCTGCGACGACCGTGGACAGGGCCTTGCGCGCGGCATCGTAGCGTTTCATCTCGTAGTTGCAGTAGCCGATCTTCAGGAGCGCGTCCGGCATCTTGCGGGACTGCGGGTAACCGCTGACGAGCTTGTCGAACTCCGCCAGGGCTTCCTTGAACTTCTGCCGGACGTAGTAACTCTCGGCCAGCCAGTACTGGGCATTGTCGGCGAGGTTGCTGTCCGGAAAAGCTGCCAGGAACTGCCGGAACGCCAGTGAGGCCTGATCGTAACGGCCCTGCTTCAACAGTTCGAACGCCGCCTGGTAGTTGGCCCTCGCGCCGCCACCCGGCACGGGCAGCTCGCCCGGGCTGAGTGACCCGCCCTGCAGGACCGGCTTGTCCGCCTCGGCCCTGGCGAGCGCCGAAGCGCGCTGCTCTATTCCCTGCAGTCGCTGGTCAATATCGAGGTAGAGCTGGCGCTGGCGCTCGCCACCCTGCTCCACCGCGTTACGAAGGGTCTCGATCTCGTTACGAAGAGACTGATTGTCCTTGCGCAGCGTCTCGAGCTCGGACATCAGGTTCATCAGGCCCTGGTTGTCAACGACCCGCTCGACGCGCGCGAGCCGGTTGTCGACTTCCACCTGTTTCAGGTAGACAGGATCCTCCTCGGGCGGCACCAGTGTGCAGCCCGCAACGAGCAGCGCGACGATGCCCGATATTACGCGGCGGCAGGGCATCGGCGTCAGCTCCGGACACTACTGCGCATAGACGATCTCCACGCGGCGGTTCAGCGCCCAGGACTCCTCGTCGCTGCCTGTCATCGCGGGCCGTTCCTCGCCATAGCTTACGGTCGACAACTGGCTCGCCGCGGCTCCCTGCAGCAGGAGGGCCTGGCGCACCGCCTGCGCGCGCCGCTCGCCGAGTCCGATGTTGTACTCGCGGCTGCCGCGCTCGTCGGCGTGTCCCTCGAGGCGCACCCGGACCGCGGGATTGGCCGCGAGATAGCGGCCGTGATCGGCCACGATCTGGCGAAACTCGGGCTTCACCTCGTCGCGGTCGAAGTCGAAATACACGGTGCGGTTCCGCGCGGAAGCGCGGGGGCCCGCCGAGGCCGAATCATCGAGTGCCGCCCCACCGGCGACGCCACCTTCACCAACCCCGCCGGACTGAGCGCCGCCCGCTTCGCCCGAATACGTTCCGTACCCGAGATCCTCCTGCTCCTTGGTTGCCGTGCCGGCGCAACCGGCAAGGGTCACCGCAACCAGTACCAACAACGCATGTCTCACGTTCATAAAACAGAACTCCCGGAATGAACCCCGCCAAAAAAAAACACCGATATGAAAATCAGTTGCCTCTGAACGGCGACCAGGCCGGCTCGCGCACGTCACCCTCGGCACCCGGTATTCGCTGACGTACACGACCGTCGGCAGAAACCGTCGCCAGCACGCCACGCCCCCCCTCGCGGGTAGCGTAAATCAGCGTCTCGCCATTGGGCGCAAAGCTCGGCGACTCGTCGAGGCGCCCTTCGGTGATAACCTGGGTAAAACCGCGTTCCAGATCGATGAGCGCAATTCTATAGTTCCCCCGGTCGTTGGTCACCACGGCCAGCCGCTTGCCGTCCGGCGATACCCGGGGCCGGGCGTTGTAGCCGCCCTCGAAGCTGACCCGCTGCGCCGAACCACCATCCGGCGCCACCTTATAAATCTGCGGCGCGCCCGCCCGGTCCGAGGTGAAATAGATCGACCGCCCATCGGGAGCCCAGGACGCCTCGGTCTCGATCGAGCGCTGCTCCGTGAGACGGGTCAGCGCCTGGCCGGCGAGGTCGAGCGTGTAGAGGTCGAGGTTGCCCTCCCCGCGCGACAGCGTGAGTGCGAGCTTGCGCCCGTCGGGCGACCAGGCGGGCGCCCCGTTGACACCGGCGCGGGAAGAAACTTTCTGGCGCAACCCCGTGCGCAGCGTCTGCACATAGATTTCTGCCGCCTTGTTCTCGAACGAGACATAGGCGAGCTTGCGCCCGTCCGGTGACCAGGCCGGGGACATGATCGGCTCGCGCGACTCGACCATCACCTGCTCGTTGGCGCCATCGGCATCGGCGACGATGAGCCGGAAGGTTGCCGGACGGCCGCCGCTCTGGC
>JAKLLP010000098.1 GCA_023150055.1 Gammaproteobacteria bacterium
CGAGCGCCGTCGCGAGCATGACGATCGGCAGCAAGATCGAGGTGGCGACGGGGTCAGTCTTCATGGCGATACTCCTGGCGGGTTGCGAGGCTGCAAGGCTCCCGCTGATTGGACTGCGGCGGCGGCCGCGCGGTTCCCCCGCGGCGGGTGTCGGCGCCCGCCGCCGCCGCGGCGCGCTGACCCGAAGATCAGGCGGTGCGACCCGGCTTGTCGAGCACGAGCTGCACGGTGCTGATGGCGCGTTCGAGGAAGCCGCCCTCGCAATAGGCGAAGTAGTACTCCCACATGCGAATGAACTCTTCGGAGAAACCGAGTTGGCGTACGGCCGCGGATTGTTCGAGGAAGCGCCGTCGCCACTCGCGTAACGTCCGCGCGTAATCCTGGCCGATGTCCTGCAGGTCGATGAATCTCAGGTCCGTGACCCGCCGGATGGTGGTATCGATCAGCCCGAGGGAGGGCAGGGCGCCGCCCGGGAAAATGTACTTCTGGATGAAGTCGACGGACCTTCGCGCCTGGTCGAAGATGTGGTCGCCGATCACGATACCCTGCAGAAGCATGCGCCCCTGCGGCTTGAGTCGCGCCGTGCACACCTGGAAATATTGCTCGAGGTAATGCAGGCCGACCGCCTCGATCATCTCGACCGACACGAGCTTGTCGTACTCGCCGGTGAGCTCCCGGTAGTCCTTGTCGAGCAACGTTATGCTGTCCTCGAGGCCGGCCTCGCGCACCCGTGTCAGCGCGTACTCGTGCTGTCGCGGAGAAATCGTCGTGGTGGTCACGCGGCAGCCATAGTGCCGGGCCGCGTGCAGCGCAAGCCCGCCCCAGCCCGTGCCGATCTCGAGCAGGTGATCGCCGGGGCGCAGGTCGAGCTTGCGGCAGATGACATCGAGCTTGTGAATTGCCGCTTCCTCGAGACTGCTGTCGCTGCGCGGGTATATACCCGAGGAATAGCTCATCGTCGGGTCGAGGAACAAGCCGTAGAACTCGTTTCCGAGATCGTAATGGGCGGCGATATTGCGGCGCGACTGGTTCGGCGTGTTCCTGCGCAGCCAGTGCGAGAAGCGCAATAACGGCGTGGCCAGCGCGGCGAGTCCGCCCTCGATGTTGTTCATGACCTCGCGATTGGCGGCGAAAATGCGCGCGATCGCCGGCAGGTCCGAGGCGCTCCACTTGCCGCGCATGTAGGCCTCCGCGGCGCCGATGGTGCCCCCGGCGGCGATGTCCGCGTAGGCCGACAGATCGTGGACTTCGACCACCGCATGGGCTTCGCCGGGACGGCCGAAAGCCACTTCGCCGAGTCCGTCCTTCACGACGAGGCGGCCCTGGTCGAGCCGCGCCAGTTGCGCGAGCAGGCGTTGGCGCAGCGCGCGGGTCAGCGTGCCGGCCGTCGGCAGCCGTCGCTTCGATCCGGCCGTGTGTTCGCAGCTGTTCATGGCGTGGTGTGGCGGCCGTCGTGCCCTGAATCCGACCGCCCGTAGAATGGCGCGCGCTTCGCCCAGAGCTTCAACGCCTGCCACATGATCAGGGCAATGACCCGCGCGGTGACCAACGGGTCGGCGGCAAGCTGGCGCGCCATGGCGCCGTGGGTGATCGGCTTGCGCTCGAGGGCAAGGTGGGCATCGAAAACGCGCGTACCCTGGCGCCAGTTCTCGATGCCGACGAAAAGCTTCTCGCCCGGCGGCGTCAGCCGGCTGCGGTAGTCGATGTCCATCGGCAGGAACGGCGAAACGTGGAAGGCCTTGTCGAATTCGAAACGCATGGCCGCGCCACCGTCGGCGCGGCGCGGGAGCACGTAGCAGTAGCGCTCGCCCCAGGGGGTGTTGTTGACTTCCATGACGACGTCGCTCACCGTGTCGTCGGCAGCGAAGCAGTAGTAGAAGCTCACCGGGTTGAAGCAGTAGCCGAAATAACGCAGATGGGTGAGCAGCCCGATGCGCCCCTGCGGCCGGCGGCCGGTCTCCCGCTCGACGAGGTCGCGGATGCAGGAATCGAGCGGCCTCTCCGGCTCGCCGTAGTGGTCGGCCCGGCGGAACCAGGCCAGTGCCGGATGTTTCGTCGACCACAACCAGAATCCGTCGAAGACGCGGTCGAGTTCGGCGAGGTCGAGGTACATCATGAATATCCGGTACCGGAACTCATTGACCACTGGCACGAAGCGGCGGTGTCTAACCGACCCGGCGTAAATGCAGCTTTGCATCGGTGACCTGTCCGTTGATGGCCTTGCTGACGGCCAGCCCGCTGCGCACGCCGTCCTCGTGAAAACCGTAACCCCACCAGGCGCCGCAGTAGTAGCTGCGGTTGACGCCGGCCAGTTCGATCCAGCGGGCCTGGGCCGCCATGCTCGCGCGATTGTACACAGGGTGCGTATAGGTCATCCTCGCGAGCACCTGGCGCGCATCGATCGCATCGTCCGCGTTGAGCGTGAGCAGAATGCGCCGCGGGCTGGCGAGATTCTGCAGGCGGGTGAGATCATAGGTAACCGACACCCGCCCGCCGCCGTCGCCGCGCAGGCGGTGGTAGTTCCACGCGGCACGCGCCAGGGGTCGCGACGGCAGCAGGCGCTCGTCCGTATGCAGCACCGCCTGGTTCGGCTGGAACGCAACTGCGCCGAGGATTTCCTGCTCTTGCCGGCCCGGGTCCTTGAGCAGCCCCAGCGCCTGATCGGCGTGGCAGGCAAACACCACGGCATCGAAGGCGCCGACATCCTCACCGCGCGGCTTGACCAGCACCCGGTCGGGCAGGCGTCGCACCCACTCGACGGGGGTGGCGAGGCACACCCGGCCCGGCAAGGCCGCGAGGATGGCGCGCACGTATTCGCGTGCGCCTCCCGTGACCGTGCGCCAGCGTGGACGGTCCCGGATCTGCAGCAGCCCGTGGTTGCTGAAGAACCGGCCGAAGTGGCGCGCAGGAAAGTCGAGGATCGTGGCGGGCTCGGCCGACCAGATCGCGCCGGCCATGGGCAGCAGGTAGTCGTCGATCACCGGCCCGGTGAAGCGATGTCGGGCGAGGAATCCTCCCAGCGTGACGTCTTCCGGGGCTTCCAGCAGCGCCGGGGCGTGGCGGTTCAGGCGCAGGATGTCGCCCAGCATGCGGTAGAAGCCCGCCTTGAGAAGGTTCGAGCGCTGCGCGAACAGCGTGTTGAGGGAGCTGCCGCTGTACTCGAGCCCGCTCGATTCGCAGCGCATGGAAAAGCTCATGTCGCTGTCCTGGGTGACGACGCCGAGCTCGGCCAGCAAGGCGCTGAAGAGCGGGTAGTTCCGCTCGTTGTACACGAGAAAGCCCGTGTCGACCGCAAATTGCCGGCCGTCGATGGCGACATCGACGGTGTGGGTGTGCCCGCCGGCGTACTCGGCGGCCTCGTAAAGCTGCACATCGTGCTGGTTGCGCAGCCGGAAGGCGGCGTACAGGCCGGAAATGCCGGCCCCCACGATCGCGATTCTCACGGGCTTGGAACTCCCTGTCGCTGCCACCCGTCCGGAGCTTCGATGTCGAATTCCGCCGGAGCTGGTCAGCGCCTGATCTTCGTTGCAGTAACGGTTAGTTTACGTTTCGTCCGTGAAAACCGTTTGGATTGCGGCAGCGAAAAGATTCCCCTGATGAGAGGATAACCGATGTTTTTATTCAGGTTGCGCCACGCCTCGCCGGGGTTGGCTCTCGCGCTCGTCCTCACCGGCTGCAGCGGCGGCGGGGCCATATCGCCTGAGCAGCTCAATGCATCCTACGAGCGGGCGTTGGCACGGACCGAGTCTTCCGCTGCCGTGCTGGCCGATCCGCGGGTGGCCACCGCGCGGCTCGAGCGGTTCTTCGGCGACATGAGCCGTGATTCGCTGCCGACCCTCGCTGCGGCAACCTATGCCGCAGACGCCTACTTCAACGACACCCTGACGGCCCTGGAAGGCTCTGCGGCAATCGCCGATTACTTCGCCGGCACCCTCGACCAGGTGCGCACCCTGCGGGTGGAGTTCCTCGATCTTGCCCATGACGACGTCGATTATTTCCTGCGCTGGCGCATGACCGTGGAAAGCGATCGACTCAACGACGGAAGGCCGATGGTTTCCTATGGCATGACGCATTTCCGCTTCGACCCGCAGGGGCTGGTGCTGGTGCACAAGGATTTCTGGGATGCCGGCACGGGCCTCTACGAGTACCTGCCCGGGATCGGCGGCGTCCTCAGGCGGGTGCGGGCCAGCGTGGAGAACCCGCAATGAACACGATGGCGATCGAGTTGTGCGAACGCGGGCTGTTGCCCGACCCGCTGATCAGGTTCGGCATGCGCCGCCTCATGGCCCGCAGGCTCGCCGAGGAATCCCTCGACCGGGCCGAGCGGGAGTTCGAGGTGTTCAGCCACAGGCTGCAGGAATTGCGCCGGAGCGAGGTGGCGCTCGAGACCGCGCGCGCCAACGAGCAGCACTACGAGGTCCCGGCCGCCTTCTTCGAGCAGGTGCTCGGCCCCCGCCTCAAGTACAGCTGCTGCCAGTGGGACGAGCGGGCGAGCACCCTGGCCGTGGCGGAAGAGCGCATGCTGGCGTTGACCTGCGAGCGGGCGGCTCTCGACGATGGTCAGGACGTGCTCGAACTCGGCTGCGGCTGGGGTTCGCTGACGTTATGGATGGCAGAGCGGTATCCGGCCTCGCGCATCACCGCGGTTTCCAACTCGGCCTCGCAGCGGGAGTTCATCATGGCCCGCGCGCGCGAGCGCGGTCTCGGCAACGTCGAGGTGCTCACCGCCGATGCCAATCATTTCGATACCGCCAAGCGCTTCGATCGGGTGGTCTCGGTCGAGATGTTCGAGCACATGAGGAATTACGCGGTGCTCATGGAGCGGATTGCCGGCTGGCTGCGGGACGAGGGCCGGTTGTTCGTGCATATCTTCTGCCATCGCGAGCTCATGTATCCGTTCACCACGGAGGGTGCGGACGACTGGATGGGGCGGTATTTTTTCACCGGGGGGCTTATGCCCGCCGAGCACACGCTGCTCTATTTCCAGCAGCACCTGCGGCTGCAGCAGCAGTGGCGGGTCGCCGGCACGCACTACGAACGCACCGCCAACGCCTGGCTGGCGTGCATGGACGAGCGGCGGGAGGCGGTGATGGCCGCGCTGGCCGGCGCCTACGGCGACGCGGATGCGCAGCGCTGGTTCCAGCGCTGGCGCATGTTCTTCATGGCTTGCGCGGAACTCTTCGGGTATCGTGGCGGCACGGAGTGGTTCGTGGCCCACTATCGTTTCGCTCGTTGAGCGTCACCGCAGCGGGCAAGCCGAGGAGCGAAGACGATGCTGATCGCTCTCGCCGGGGGTCTCGCGGTATCCATGACGCTCATGGCTCTCGCGTGGATCATGAGCGTCGTCAGCCGCAACATCACCCTGGTGGACGCCTTCTGGGGGCTGGTCATCGCCGCGGCCGGACTCTTCTACCTGTCGCAGGCCCCCGGATCCGCCGGCCGTGGCACGTTGGCAGTGACGCTCGCGGTCATCTGGGCCGGTCGGCTTGCCGCGCATGTGCTCTACCGCAGCCATGGCCGTCCCGAGGACCGCCGCTACCGCGAGATTCGCGCGCGCAACGAGCCCGGCTTCTGGTGGAAGAGCCTGTACCTGGTGTTCGCGCTGCAGGCCTGCCTGGCGTGGATCGTGGGCCTGCCGTTGTTCGGCGCGGTGATGTCGGCCGGTGAGCCGGGTCTCGCGGACCTGCCCGGCGTGTTGCTGTTCGCCTTCGGCCTGCTCTTCGAGTCGGTCGCCGACTACCAACTGCTGCGCTTCCAACGCGGCCCGCGGGCCGGCAGCGGCGTGATGGACCAGGGCCTGTGGCGCTACAGCCGGCACCCGAATTATTTCGGCGAGTTCTGCGTCTGGTGGGGCCTGTGGCTGATCGCGCTGGCCGGCGGCGCCTGGTGGACGGCGCTGGGGCCGGCGTTGCTGACATTTTTCCTGTTCCGCGTGTCCGGCATTGCCCTTACCGAGAAAGACATTGCCGGCCGCCGCCCGGACTACCAGGCTTATATCCGCCGCACCGCAACCTTCTTTCCGCGCCCGCCACGCTGAGCGGGCTGCATGGGAGGCGTGTGGGCCAGTGTGAACAGGCCCTAGGTAAACTACACAGCACGGTCGGCGGGTAACTCGCTTAGAATGACGTCTCTCCCGTCGGCCTGTCCGCACCCCATGCAGTCGATATTGAACAGGTTTCAGAATCACCCGCGCCGATTCCTGGCGCTGGCGGTGCTGGCCTGGCTGAACCTGCTGGTGCCACCCTGTCTCGCCGAAGCCGCACCGATGCCGGCGGACATGGAGCACTGCGACCACGGTGTCCCGGATCACCAGGCGCACTGCGCGGCGATGCAGGCCGCGGACTGCGAGACGGCCGGCGACCTGAACGCGGAAAGCTTCCGCGGTGGCGATGCCGTGGGCAAGGGCACCTTGCTGGCCCTCCTGCCGCCCGAGCCGCCGCCGCATTCACGCCCTGACCTCGGCCCCGACCCCGGCGGCGGCCCGGTTCCTCTGCATATCCGTTTCTGCAGCCTGCGCAACTAGACCGCTCTCCGTTCGAACGACCCGCTTCCGGTTTTCGACGAGGAGAGTCTCATGCGCACGTATTCCGGGCCGAAGGGCCCGTTCATTCCGCCAGCCGTTTCGCGGCGCAGTTTCGTGCAGGGCCTTGCCGCCGGCGGCGTTGCGGCTTCGCTATGGCCCTGGTCCGCGCGAGTCATGGCGGCGAGCGGCGAGCCGCAGACTCTGACGGCGACTGATCTCGATCTGACCGTGGCCGACCTGCCGGTGAACTTCACTGGCCGGCCGGCACGGGCAACCGCCATCAACGGCTCGGTGCCGGGTCCGCTCCTGCGCTGGCGCGAAGGCGACGAGGTCCGCATCCGCGTGACCAATCGTCTCGCCGCGCCGACCTCCGTGCACTGGCACGGCCTGCTGGTGCCGGCGGCGATGGATGGCGCGCCGGGTTTCAGTTTTGCGGGCATCGACCCGGGCGGGACCTTCGAGTACCGGTTCCGGCTGCGCCAGAGCGGCACCTACTGGTATCACAGTCACTCCGGGCTGCAGGAACAGACCGGCCACTACGGCCCGCTCGTCATCCTGCCGCGAGATCCGCGCGCCATCGGCGCGGAGCGCGACCATGTGGTCGTGCTCTCCGACTGGACCGACGAGGACCCGGTGGCGGTGCTGCGCAAGCTGAAGAAGCAGGCCGACTACTACAATCGCGAGCCGCGCACCGTGGGGGACTTTCTCCGCGAGGCGCGCGCCGGCGGGTGGCGCCAGGCAGCGGCCGAGAGCCTCGCCTGGGGCCGGATGCGCATGAACCGAACGGATCTCGCCGACGTCAGCGGCGTGACCTACACCTATCTCATGAACGGCGTCACGCCGGCCGGCAACTGGACCGCGCTCTACGGACGGGGTGAGCGGGTGCGCCTGCGCTTCATCAATGCGGGC
>JAKLLP010000099.1:0-237 GCA_023150055.1 Gammaproteobacteria bacterium
ACAGGCAAGTCCCAGCAATACCGTCACACCCGGCCCGATGCTCCGCATGGTTTCCACTCCTTCCCGACTGGCGCCGGTAATCCTGCGAGGACGCCATTATGGCGCGCGCCTATCTCTTCCAGTTGATCTCGGCAGCCGTCGCCGGACCGACCACGACCTCGTCGAGCGTATCTGGCATCGCCGCCTCGGTGGGCGCCATCGCCCGGCGCACGGCCATGATTTCGGCCAGCCGCTGCG
>JAKLLP010000099.1:247-2070 GCA_023150055.1 Gammaproteobacteria bacterium
AGAGCGGCAGGTTGCTCGCCGGGTCGTACTTGTCGCTCGCGCCGAGCGTGTGCAGGACTTCGTGGGCAACGACGATATTGTTCTGCGCGGCCATGGACTCGGTCGCGAACACGTGCGCCACGGCCATCAGTCCTCGCTGCAGCCCGCGGGAGTCCGGCGCAACCTGCGTGCGTTCCGCATCGTGATAGACGAGGAACACGCGCACGTCGGCGAAGGTGTCGCCGGCCATGCGCCAGCCGTAGTAACGCAGCCGCAGGATCCAGGAGGCGCGTGCAAGGAAACCGGCACCAGCGTCGAGCTGCGGCGGCGGTCGGGAAACGGCCGGATGCAGGTCCATGCGCACCGGCTGTTCGAGGCGCAGGCCGTGAACCGCGCCCTCCTGCGCGAAAAATACCTCGATATCGCGGAAGTCGGCGCTGTCGAGACCGGCGATGTACTCGTCCACCGTCCGGCTGCCATCGCCGTTGACCGGGAAGACCCCGACCCAGAGCGTTTCCGTCCAGCGCGTGGTGCGGAACCGGTCCCCCCAGGTGACGCCGGCGACCACGATGAGCGCGATCAACAGGACCGAGATTCGCAGCGCGCGCCACACGGAGCAGGAAACACCCGGTCAGTACAGCAGGACTTCGCGCCGCTCCGACTCCCAGGCGCGTTCGTCGGCCGCGGCGAGGCGCTCGAGATCGGCCGATGTTGCGGCCGGGTCGTCGACCCAGCGGCGCAGGTCCTCGCCGCCGTTGATGACATCGATGGCGAGGCGATCGCGTTCATACTCGTAGGGAAAATTCCGCCACAGCGGGTAGGCGGGATCGAGCAGGCGCAGCGCCTTGAAGGCCAGGGCGACGAGCCGCCAGGGACGAAAAGTCTCGTGAGCGTAGCCCGGATCGTCGACGTGGATCTGCAGCCCGCTGCACAGCTTGCCGGCGTGCTTGTGGAAGGTCGGCTCGAACCAGCACGGCCGCAGGCGGCAGCCGGCGAGCCACTGCGGCGCCAGCTCACGCATCTTCGCGAGCAGGGCTGTGGCATCGAGCCCCGGCGCGCCGAGGATTTCGAGCGGCCGCGTGGTGCCCCGCCCTTCCGAGAGCGTGGTGCCCTCGAGCATCACCGTGCCCGCGTAGCAACGCGCCATCGAGAGATTTGGCGCATTAGGGCTCGGGTTGATCCAGGCGCGTTCGCCGAGCGGCCAGCCGAAACCGGGCCCCTGCGCGGCTCGCCAGCCGTCGAGCGGGATGACGCGGTAATCGACCACCAGTCCCAGCGCACGGCGGAACCACTGCCCGATTTCGCCCATCGTCAGGCCATGCCGCATGGGCATCGGTCCCGCACCGACGAAGCTCTCCCAGCCCTCGCGCAACCTCAAACCCTCGACGGGCCGGCCGGCGGGGTTCGGCCGGTCGAGCACCCAGACGGCCTTGCCGGCCTGTGCCGCTGCCTCCAGCACGTAGCGGAGCGTCGTTATAAAGGTGTAAACACGGCAACCGAGGTCCTGCAGATCGACCAGCAGCACGTCAAAGCTGTCGAGCATCGCCGGTGTCGGCCGGCGCACCTCGCCGTACAGGCTGAAGACCGGTATGCCGAGTGAGGGATCGACGAAATCGGGCGACTCGATCATGTTGTCCTGCTTGTCGCCGCGCAGCCCGTGCTGGGGCCCGAAGGCGCTCGTCAGGCGGATTTCGCCCGAGGCGGCCAACGCATCGAGCGAGTGCGTGAGATCCGCAGTGACCGAGGCCGGGTGCGCCAGCAGCGCCACGCGGCGGCCGGCGAGACCCCGGCGCAGGGCCGCATCCGCGAGCAGGCAGTCGATGCCGAATTTCATGCTGGCCGGT
>JAKLLP010000099.1:2134-7094 GCA_023150055.1 Gammaproteobacteria bacterium
AACTCCAGCGCGAACCCGGCGGCATGGTGAAAATCCGCAGGCCCCTCGGGATGCCTGAGTGCCCAGTAGGACATTGTGCCTGATCGCTCGGCGATCACGGCGGCAAACCCGATGCGCAGGGTGGCGCCTGCACTCGACAGGCAGTCCGCCGGGCGCAGGACAGCCGCCAGCGCGAGGCTGTCGGTGCCGTGTCGCCAGTCGATGGACGCGATCGCCTCTGCGCCGAGCGTCCTCATGCCGCAACGGTAGTCGCTGAACCCATAAACCGCCCAGTCACCGGAGGGTGAAAAATTGAACTCCAGGTATTCACTGGCGCCCGCGCAGCCGACAAAAGCCTCCATACAACTCTGCCGCCACAGGCCATCGCGGCGGGCGGGGGCCACTGGCGCGGGCGCGGGCAGGACGATTTCGCCCAGCGCCCCGCTCAGCCGATAGTCGAGCCGCAGCAGCCCGCCCGGGCTACGCGCCGCCTCGCACTCGATGCGCACGTCGACGCCGGCGGGGGTTCCCGGATGCGCAATCAACAGCACGGCGTGCATAGATCCGCGTGGGAAACGCCTGGGTCACGCCGACAGGATGCGCGTGCAGGTTTCGCTGATACGCCCGCCGGCCGCACGGGGTCAGGCGGCCGCCGGCGGCATCTTCATCTGCGTTTCGGCGAAGCCCTTGAGCTGGCTCATGCGCTCGACCCAGCCGGCGACGTTCGGACACGCTGAGTAATCGAGCTGACGTCCGAGCTTGGTCATGAGATAAGCGGACACCGCGAAGTCGGCGACCGTCAGGCCGCCGAGCAGGTACTCGCGCCCGGCGAGCTGCTGATCGAGGATCTGCAGCAGCGGTGTCACCGCGCTCAGGTCCTTTTCCTCGGCGGTCTTGAGTGCGCCCATGGCCGGCATCAGGTGGCAGCTCTGCCAGTGCAGCCAGCGATCGACATCGGCGCGCCCGCGCGCATCGGCAGGCAGCGCCTTCGTCTGCGGGAATTTCGTGGCGAGATAGGTCAGGATCGCGTTCGACTCCCACAGCCTGAAATCCCCATCGACCAGCGCCGGCACCTTGCCCATCGGGTTAATGGCGCGGTACTCCGGGCTCTGGGTTTCCTTGTCCTTGAAGCTGACGTGGTGGATGTCGACGTCGAGGTCGAAGTGCTTCACGAAGGCCTCGACCTTGCGGTTGTTCGGGGTGATGGTGAAGGTGTAAAGACGCATCAGGGAATCCTCCGGGCTTCTCCATGCCAAATGCAAGACACGGCGATTATTGTCCCAACATCGGCTGGAGACCACCGCGGCAGGATGCCTCAGGACACCAATACCCCGCGTGAGTCGCATGACAGGAAACCGGGACAGCGTGCCGGCTGCCGGCCGGGCCTGGCCTGTCGCCCCGGCTTATCCCAAGTCCTCGACCCACCAGCGCTCGAATTCCGGAAAGCCGATCCAGCCGCTGCCGTTGGCATCGATCAGGCGAAAGCCAAGGCGCATCTCCTCCTCGGACATGTCTGCGTCGAGATTGCGCAGCAGCTCGACGAACTCCCCATAGCTGATCCGCCCGTCGCCGTCGGTGTCGCAAAAGTCATAGTGCTCGCGCAGTTCCACGTCATCTCCGGAAATATCGTTCATGAGAGCTGTTCCAAGCTGCCGGGCGGGACGCCGTACGGAGGATTGTGCGGCCCGGCGCGGAGCGCGTAAAGTCGCATCCCCATGCCGACTTCAAATTGTCGTGACCACGTTCCTGCCGCCATCCTTGCCGTCCTGCTTTGCCTGGCGGCGGGTGTAACCGGCGCGCGCACCGAGCCTGCAGCGACCGACCCCGAGGTCCAGGTCGACGGTTTGATGCGCCTGATGAGCGGGAATTTCGACAACTTCGCGCAGTTCTCCGCACAAGCAACTGCCGACAAGCCCATGTTCTCCCTGCTGGGCATTCAGCGTCGCCTGGTGACCGCACCGGCTCTTGGCGCGCACGTGGTATTTGCGCAGGTGAACAACGACGCCGACTCCACCCGGATCTACCGCCAGCGCCTCTGCAGTTTCGCTGCCGACGAGCACGGCGAATTAGTCATGAAGACCTGGTCGTTCGTCGATGAGGACGGGGCTCGCGACATCATGGGGCGCCTCACCGACCTCGCCGCAATGCCAATCGAGGCCTTCCGCCCCTCCCTGCCCGAGGGCTGCGAAATGCGCTGGAGCCAGGATGCCGAGGGCTGGACGGGCCGGGTCGATCCGCAGACCTGCCGGATCACGTCACGGCGGCGGGGCACGCCGATAAAGCTGCGGGCTACCGAGATCGTGACCCGCTCGGGCCTGCGCAGCGAGGAGTCCGGCTTCACACCGGAAGGTGAGATGGTATTCGGCCTGCCGGACGGCGTGTACTACGAGTTCCTGCCCACAGCGCCGTAACTCGGCGCCGCATCCGGTTTCCGCCGCGACCTGTGACAGCGCTATACTGACAAACCAGCGACCTGACGGCGCGAGTCCCGAGCACCGACCGCGCGGTGCGACAGCAGGACACCACCGGTCAGGCCCCTGAACCAAGGCAGTCAATCTCATGGCGTATGTGATCCGCCGCAGCGAACCGGTCGCCGACGAGGTGCGCCGCATCCTCGCCGAGCAGAACCTGAAGGCGCTGAAGCTGCTGGAGCACTGGCAGCTCAACCCACGTGAGCACGTGCACGCTGCCCGGCAGACGTTCAAGCGCTTGCGCGCACTGCTGCGACTGATACGCCCTGGCGCCGACTACGTCTTCAGGGTCGAGAACCGGTTTTATCGCGACCTCGGACGCAGCCTCGCCTGCCTGCGCGACAGCGACGCCGTGGTCGAGGCCTTGAGCGTGATCGAGTCGAGCATCATCGATGCGCCATCACGCGAAGCGCTGGAACTCCTGCGCACCGGACTGGAGAAGCGCGCGGCCCGCCGCCTCGCCGACCCGGCGCTCGACATCCCGGGCAGAGTCGATTCGGCCTGTGGCGCCCTGCGCGATGCAACGAGGCGCTTGCGCCGTACGCCGCTCGCCGGGCTTGGCCGGAAGTCTGTCAGGTCTTCTGCGCAAAAAGGTCTACGCCGCTGCGAGAAGAGTTTCGGCAAAGTGCTGCTGACCGGTGCGGCCGTGGACTTTCACCAGTGGCGCCAGGACGTGAAGTGCACGTATCACCACACGCGGCTCATGCAGGAGCTGTTGCCCGAATGGTCGGGCACCTACAGCCCGCCGCTAGGACGGCTCGCCGAACTGCTCGGCCACGGCCAGGACTTGGCGGTGCTCGAGGCGATGCTCGACCAGCAACCGGATGAACTCGGCCTCGACCGCAACCTGCAGCGCATACGCGGCATCGTGGCCGACTGCCAGGCCGCAGTGCAGGACGAAGCGCGGCGCCTTGGCGTGCAGATTTTTCTGCAGCCGTCAGTGGAGCCGGAAATGCAGCCGACTGCCGCCCTGCCAGCTCCGCAAGAATCACCAGCGCCACCGGCCGCAGCCCGCCTGCCGGGCCAGGCGTTGCCGGAGGCCGGGCAGCTGCCCGCCAACGTGGTCGATTTCGCCACCCACCGCGCGGGCGAAGAGTCACGCTGAGAACCGCCCCACGCTCCCCCGCGCAGGCTTGCGCGAACCGAACGACCGTGCGACTCAACTCAACTCGCGCTTGGTCGCGCGGGCCGTCTTGTGGGTACGCCCCACCGTGCGGCGCCCGCTGTGATGCATGCGCGCCTCCCGCCGCATGCGCTTGTCGATTCTCTCGAGCGCCCCGGCGAATGCCACGCGCGCCGTCGATCCCTCGCTGGCGGCAACCAACGGGCGCTGCCTTGTCGGCAGCTTGACCGCAATCTTTGCATCGTAGGCGATGGCGCGGCCGTCCGCGGCCCGGTTGCAGATTCGCAGGAACACCTCCACCGACCAGAGACGTCCGTCCGCGTGCTCGCGCCGCAGCAAAGGCGCCAGCTTGTCATTGACGAAACGCTCGAGGGCCGCCGATTTTCGAAAGCCGACCTGGTGCACGACTGTTGTTGCCATGTGGTTCCCCTATCCGTCCTTCCTACCCGACTGCCTCTCATGAGGCACGACGACCAGCAGCACGTCGCCTGGCTGTATGATCGCCTCCGGCTGCCAGAAGCCAATCATGTCCGGCCCGCGGTGAATGCGCAGCAGGACGCCATCGGCGATCTCTGTATACCGCTTGCCGAAATCCTCCGGCCCCGCCTCACGGCGTTGCAGGGTGATCCGGCCGCCGGCTGACACGAGGTCGGTCACGTACTCGACGACCTGCGAACTCTCCGCGGCGCCCGCGAGCAGGGAACCGGCGATCGCCGCCGGCGAGACGATGGCGTCCGCGCCGCTCTGGACCAGCAGTTTCTCGTTTTCGACTTCACGGGCGCTCGCCACGACGCGCACGTCCGGCGCCAGGTGGCGGACCGTGAGCACGGAGAGAACCGCGGTGTCGTCCCGGCCCACGCAGACCACGACGACCCGGGCGCGACCGACACAGGCCTCCGTAAGGATGTCTTCCCGGGTCGAGTCCCCCCGCAGCCCGAGGTAACCGAGATCGGCAGCATCGCGCAAGGCCGTTTCGGACTCATCGATGACGACGATGTTGCCACCCGGGACCCCCCGGCGCGCGAACTCGGCTGCGGCACAACGCCCGCTGTGCCCGAAACCGCAGATGACGACATGATCGCGCAGTTGGACCTGTCGAATGCGCATCCTCGTGTCCTCTATGATCCTTTCGACGACGAACTGATAGGCGGTCCCGATGAAGATCAGCCAGATGAAGAGCCTGGCCGGCGTGACCAGCAAGGCGTCGAGCAGACGCGCCCTTTCGGACACCGGGACGATATCACCATAGCCAACTGTCGTAATCGTGACCATGGCGAAATACACGGTGTCGATGAATGACACATCGCCATCCAGGCCGTCTTTCAGTCCGTCGCGCTCCAGCCAGAACATCGCGATGATGAGGATGATCATCACCAGCACGGTGAGC
>JAKLLP010000099.1:7104-7419 GCA_023150055.1 Gammaproteobacteria bacterium
CTCACCACCGTAGAACAGGCGCCGGCCGGGATGCAGCGGCCGCCCGAGCGACCAGCGCGCCGCGTCGCGGGCCTTGTGGAGGCGGTCCCTGCCGCGCAGAAGATGCATGGCGCTACAACCCGTACCAGGCCGGCAGCAGCCAGGCATAAATGGCGATCATCATGAGGGTCAACGGCAGCCCGGCCCGCAAAAAGTCACTGAATCGGTATCCTGCCGCACCCATGACGATGAGGTTCGTCTGGTAGCCGATCGGGGTGGCGAAACAGAGGTTGCAGCCGAACAGGACGGCCAGCGCGAAAGGCTCGGGTGGCACGC
>JAKLLP010000009.1:0-11448 GCA_023150055.1 Gammaproteobacteria bacterium
ATATCGCGTTTCGACTCCATGATCACGAAGGCGACACGATCCTTGCGGCGGATGCGGGTGTCGTCACCTATCGGGTGAGCCCGGCCCCAGCGGCCGATTCTCACGAGCGGCAGCAGCACGCCGATCACGTCAGCGGGCGGCAGACCATCGATTCCGGCGCGCACCACCCGGCGACGACGATAGACCCAGAGGCTGGTGCCCGCTTCGCTCCTCGCCAGGGCCGTCTCCCAGCGCCGCAGATCCCGCTCCCCGCCGAACAGGACTTTGGCTTCCGCCCGGCGCACCATGTCCGTGGTGATATGGCCGTCGCGATTGTTCGTCGCCACGTAGCACTGCCCGACGCGGTACTCCTCGATCATCTTGCGCGCGAAAATGAGATTCATCTCCTCGTTCACGGTGGCAGCGACACACCCGTGGAACTGCTCCGGCGCAGCGCGTTGCAGGGTTTTCTCCTCGAGGGCATTGCCGAATACCACCTTGAAGCCGCTGTCCTGCGCCGTGCGCGTAGCATCCGCGCTCGAGTCGAGGAAACACACCGGCACGCCCGCATCGCGCAACGCCCGTCCGAGCGCAAGCCCGAGCGGCTGCGCCCCGAGGATGAGCCAGCCCTGGCCGCGCGGCAGCCTCACGCCGAGCCAGTATGCAATCAGCCCCCCCGTCAGGCCGTTGAGCGTGACCGTGACGATGATCAACAGGAATACCATCGCCCGCACCTCCAGGCCGCCCTCGACCCCGGCCTCCTGCATGCGCAGCGCGAAATAGGAGGCGACCGCGGCCGCGACGATACCGCGCGGCGCCATCCACATCAGGAACAGGCGTTCCCGCACCGAGAGGTCCGAACCACTGGTACAGAGAATCACGCCGAGCGGTCGCACCAGCAGCATCAGTATCGCCACGACGACCAGTCCCGGTGTACCGAGCGCAAACAGCTCGTCGAAGCGGACATCGGCTGAGAGCAGCACGAAGAGCATGCCAATGAAGAGGAGCGTCAGCTGCTCCTTGAACTCGGCAAGCTGCCGATGAGCGGGGGTGCGCGTATTACCCACCACGATGCCGGCCGCGGTCACGGCGGCAAGCCCGCTCTCCGGCTGCAGGACATTACTGAGCTGGTACAGGACCAGGACGGCCGACAGCACGAAGACATTCTCGAGTTGTTCCGGAATGGAGCCTCGCATGCGCAGCATGGCGGCGATCAGCCAGCCGCCGACCAGGCCCGATAACGCGCCTATGCCGAGACTCACAGCGATTTCGATGAAGCCGCTGAAGGCCGATGACAGCGATGGCCGCAGCACGATGTCGAGGGTCACGACCGCCAGGATCGCGCCGACCGGATCGATGAGGACGCCTTCACCTTCCAGTATGGTCGCCAGTCTCTTGTTCAGCCGTATGCGACGGACCAGTGGCGCGACGACAGTCGGCCCGGTGACGACCGCCAGCGTGCCGAACAGCAGCGCCAGGCGCCAGTCCCAGCCGAGAATGAAGTGCGCGGTGCCGGTTGCACCGATCAGCGTGACGCCTGCGCCCAGTGTAATCAGGCGCTGGATCGTCCCCGACGAATGCCTCAGCCGGCTCGCCTTGAGATTCAGGCCACCCTCGAAGAGGATCACGGCGACAGCAAAGCCGATGAAGTGAGGCAATGCGTCACGCACGGACTCCGGCACGATGAGCCCGAGCCCGTCAGGCCCCATCAGCGCACCGGCGACGAGCAACAGGATGATGCCGGGCAGCCGCAGATGATGGGCAATCACCTGCGCGGCTAGCCCGACCAGCAAGGCGAGCGCGGTGGTCAATGCGGGATCGGCCAGGCCGTGATTTTCCATCGGGAAATCTCTGCTGCCGAGGGAGCGAACGTTGCGCGCATCGGCTGGCATGCGCCGAGCGGAATTCCGCCCGGTCGCAGGCGCCTCACCGGAGGCTGGGCGGCATTATACGGTGGCCATCGGCACACGCAGCCCGGCCGCCTGCGGCAAGCCGCCTGCTACACTGCCGGTGGCATTTCCGCATGGAAGACGATGGCGGTCAGAAAGAAAACAGCCAGCAGCAGCAAGCCACGCTCCCGACCGGCCCGGTCCAATCGCCGCCGCTTCTGGTGGGCGCGGCTCGAGGACGAGGAGCTGCTCGACCTGCGTTTCTGCGACCTCGGCCTCGGGCTCGACCGCGACCCGCTGCACGCCGTGCTCAGGCGCATCGACCGCGACCTCGAGCGGCGTGGCCTGCGCTTCCGGCCACACTTCTGGCTGTCGGAAGACTGGTTTTCGCCGGACGGCATTCCGGGCGTTGCCATACCCTTCTACCTCGCGCATCCACGGCTGCAGCGACTCGAGCGGCGCCTGATGCACACGGTAGAAGGCGGCAACGAGCGATGGCTGCGCCGCATCCTGCGCCACGAGATCGGCCACGCGATCGACAGCGCCTACCGGCTGCGGCGGCGCAAGCGCTGGCGTGAGATATTCGGTCCCGCCTCACGACCTTATCCGACCACCTACCAGCCCCGCATCATGAGCCGGCGCTACGTCATGCACCTCGGGCACTGGTACGCGCAAAGCCATCCGACGGAGGACTTTGCCGAGACCTTCGCCGTGTGGCTCTGCCCGAACTCGACCTGGCGCAGCGACTACCAGAACTGGCCGGCGCTGAAAAAGCTCCAGTACGTCGACGAACTCATGGATGAAATACGCGACGAGGTGGCACCCATCCGATCCCGGCTGCGGGTCGAACCGCTCGAGGAAAACCGCCGCACGCTGCGTGAGCATTACCGCAGGCAGCTCCAGCATTACGAAACTTCCGAGACCAGCCGCTACGATGATCAGCTGCGGCGGGCGTTTGCGCCCCGTGCGGCGTATCCGCGGCGTCCGCCTGCCGCGGCATTCGTCCGCCAGGCGCGCCCGCAGCTGCAGCGACTGCTGGCGCGGCGCTCGCAGCTTCACCCCTACCTCGTGCAGCACGTCCTCGACCTGACGATACGCCGCGCGCGCCAACTCGACCTCTGCGCGCACAAGCCGCTGCGGGAGAGCAAGCGCCGGGCCCTGCGCCTGCTGGAACGGATCCTCTTCGACCTCATCCGTCGTGGACGGGAGAGGTACGCGCTGTGAAGAGGAAGCTGCGGATACTCGTGCTCATGCACGAGAGTCTCGTCCCGCCGGACGACCTCTCGGGATACTCCGACCAGGAAATCAACGAGTGGAAAACCGAGTACGACGTCATGGCCTTTCTCGAGAACGCCGGACACGAAGTCCGCGCGCTCGGCCTTTATGACAACCTTGCCGACCTCCGCCACGCCATCCGCGACTGGCGGCCCGACATCGCCTTCAACCTGCTGCAGGAGTTCCAGGGCATCATCACCTACGACCAGCACATCGTCGCCTACCTCGAGCTGATGAGGCAGCCTTACACGGGGTGCAATCCGCGCGGCATGATGATCTCGCGCGACAAGGTGCTGTCGAAGCAGGTGCTCAGCTATCACCGCATTCCGACCCCGAGTTTCGCCTTGTTCCGGCGCGGCCGCCGCTTCAAACCGTCTGCACGGCTGACATACCCGCTGTTCGTGAAGTCGGCGACGGAAGACGCCTCCCTCGGCATCGCGCAGGCCTCCATCGTGGAAGACGAGGTGCGGCTTCGCGAGCGCGTGGAATTCATCCACGACCACACCAGGACCGATGCGCTGGTGGAGGAATTCATCGCCGGGCGCGAGCTCTACGTGGGCATCTGCGGCAACCAGCGCCTGACGACGCTGCCGGTGTGGGAGATGAGCTTCGGTTCGCTGGGCGAAACAGCGGCCATCGCCACGCGCAAGGTCAAGTGGGACCTCGGCTACCAGCAGAAGCACGGCATACGGACGGGGCCCGCGCGCGGGCTAGGACCGGCTGCCGAGCAGGCAATCATCCGTCTCAGCAAGCGCGCCTACCGCGCTCTTTACATGAGCGGCTACGCGCGCATGGATTTCCGCATGCGCCCGGATGGAGGGGTGTACCTGCTCGAGGCCAACTGCAATCCCAACCTGAGCTACGGCGAGGACTTCGCGGAATCCGCTGCCCACGGGGGCCACGCCTACGAGAAGCTGCTGCACCGGATCATCCGCCTCGGGCTCGACTACGAGGCCGAATGGCGCACATTCGAGGCCTGAGCCGCCGTCAGTCCTGCACGATACTGACTTCGACGCGACGGTTACGCGCGCGGTTCTGGTCGCTGTCGTTGGGCACGAGCGGCCTGGTGGCAGCGTGACCGACCGCCATAACACGCTCCGGTGCGATCCCTCCTTGCTCCGTCAGGTACTGTACGACCGACACCGCTCGGTCGGTCGACAGTTCCCAGTTGGAGCGGAACCTGCCGGAGGTGATCGGCCGATCGTCGGTATGTCCTGACACCACGATCGTCCCGGTCGTGCCAGCGAGCGTGGCTGCGACACGCCCGAGGAGCGGGCCGATCTCGGCGGCCACAGCGTCGCTGCCCGAGGGGAACGCGATCTCCTCCGGAAACCTGATCACGACGGCGTTGCCCTGCATCTCCACGGCGACCATGCCGGCGGCGATCTCCGGCTGCATGGAATCCGTTACCCGCGTCATGAGCTGCTGCTGCTCCTCGCCCGCATCGGCTTGCCTGGAAGCGGTTGCGTTCGGCCTCTGGTTGCTGCGGGTGATTTGCGTGAAATTGCTGGTGATGATGGCCGGCGGGCCGACCGTCGCCCGGGTCGCGGTGGACTTCCTGACGACTTCGGCGCCAAAGCCGGCGGCTAGCGACTCGACGATCTCCCGGTACTTCTGTTCGTCCATGCTGGAGAAGGAAAACAACAGCACGAAGAAGGTCATCATGAGCGACATCAGGTCCGCGAACGTGACCACCCAGGCAGGCACGCCGGGAGCTGCGTTGTTGGCGCTCATCGCCGGCCCCGCAGCGTCATGTGCTGGCACCTGCCTCCGCCGGGGCCTGCCCGCCCGGGCGGCTGTCCTGCAGGTAGGCGCCGAGGAGCTCATCGATCACCATCGCATTGTCGCCATTGGCAATGGCGGCGACGCCCTCGATCAGCAATGTCTTGGTGAGGCGGTCGTACTGGTAGCGCATGCGCAGCTTGTCGGCGATCGGAGCAGCCACCAGGTTGGCAATCAGCGCACCGTAGAGCGTCGTCAGCAGGGCCACTGCCATGGCGGGGCCGATGGAACCGGGATCGGACATGCTGGAGAGCATCTGCACCAGGCCAACGAGCGTGCCGATCATGCCGAAGGCGGGCGCAGCCTCGGCGATGCCGCGAAAAATGCGTTCTCCGAGTTCATGCCGCTCGATCGAGTAATCCATTTCGTTGGACAGGACTTTCCGCACGAAATCGGGCGGCTGACCATCCACGCAGAGCTGGACCCCTTTCCTGAAGAACTCGTTGCGGATCTCCTCGTCCTCGAGCGCAAGAAGCCCATCGCGCCTTGCCCGGGTCGCCAGCGCCTTGATCCGCTCGACCAGTTCGCGCGAATTGATCGCATCATCGAAAAAAGCCTGGCGCAGACCGAGGCGCAGCGCGAACAGGCAGTCCGCGATCGAGAACTTCATGAGGGTCACCGCCATGGTTCCGCCGAGCACGATGAGCAGGCTCGGCACATTGATGAACACCGAGGCGGACGAGCCGATCAGCACGGCGGCTGCAACGACCACCATGCCGGCTATCAGTCCTATGAGAGTCGCGAGATCCATGACCTAAAATCGCGACGCCTGCACGCACGTGCCACGACGTCTGCAGCCCTCGTTTTCCAGGGACAAAACGTGCCCTCAACGACTTTATCGGCCGCGAGCGGCCGCGACTGAGGCCGCCTTCACATCTTTTTACATAAGCGAGCGTGGTCAGCTCGAGGGACGTACCCGGCGGCCCGACGCTACGGCGGCAGTGACGAGCCGCAATGCGGGCAGTAGCGGTGCCGGGCCTGCCAGGCCTGCTGCGAGCGGATCATGCGCGCGAGATCACCCGCCGGAATCGCCAGTTCCTGCTGCAACTGTTCGAGGCTGGCTTCTTCCTCCGGGTCGAGCGTCCCGTCGGCCAGTGCCTCGCGGATGCGGGCGAGCAGCACCTCCCTGCGCTGGTGCAGTTCCTCGGAGAACCGGGCGGCCAGGATGCCGGCCGGCAGCGCCATGGTGCCGACGCCGCAGAGCATGATCACGATGCCGAGCAACTTGCCGCCGAAGGTCAACGGCACCACGTCGCCGTAGCCGACCGTGGTGAGCGTCACGACGGCCCACCAGATCGCCTGCGCGATGCTGTCGAAATGCCCGGGCAGCACCGCGTTCTCCAGGGTGAACATGAGACAGGCGGAGATCACGACCAGCACCGTCATGATCATCAGCGCGCCGGCGATGGCCCCCGCCTCCCGGCGCAGCACCGTGGCAAAGACCTGCAGCCCGTCGAAGTAGTGTGACAGCTTGAGCAGGCGCAGGAGGCGGAACAGGCGCAGGTAACGGAGGTCGATCTGTATGAAGAGCGCCAGGTAGTAAGGCGCGACGGCCAGCAGATCCACCAGCGCGAGCGGTGTGAGCGCATAGCGCACGCGCGCGCGTATGGCCGACATCCCATGGTAACGCGGGTGTTCACTGACGGCCCAGAGTCGCGCGAGATACTCGAGCGTGAATATCACCACCGAGAACAGGTCGAACGCCACTAAGAAGTCCTCGTAAGCAACGTACAGCTGGGGGTTCGATTCCAGCACCACCGCCACCCCGTTGGCGACGATCAGCGCGATGATGAATCGGTTGATGAGCCGGCTGCCCGGCAACCTGCTCACCCGGTTTTCGAGCAGGTCGAAGGCGGCGTGACGAACGCTCGATGTTGCGGTGCTTAAAGTCACAGGTCCCGAAATGTTCCCCGTGGGAGCGTTGTCGGCAGAACGGGGCGAGTTCTTGAGCACAGCGGCCCGCCAGGCGCCAACGAAGATGCCTCTGCGCCGCCCGCCGTTTTGCGGCGCAATAGCCAGGGACTCGCGCGCAGCCGCAAGTACGGGTCCTTTCGCCTTAGAATCCCCTGGAGAACAACCAGCCTGAACCCAGTCTGCGCGGAGGTACCAGGATGGCAATCTCGGAGAACGGTGGCGCGGTCCGCGACGGGACCGGCGGGCGCCGCCAGCAGGAAGAGCCCAGGCCCCGCCCTGCCTTGCCCGGCGAGACGAGTTCGTCCGCCGACGCGGCCATGCTCGGGTGGCTGCTGCGCACACTCGGCAATCCGCCCATCGAGTTCCAACTCTGGAACGGGCGCCGCGTGCATGCGGGCAGCGCCAGGGAGCGCGTTGCCACGCTGCGGATCGCCGACCGGGCCACCCTGCTCGGCCTGCTCTGGTATCCGACCTTCAATTTTGCGGAAAGCTACACCGATGGCCGTATCGAACTCGATGGCGACCTGACCGAGTTCATCGTCGCGATGAATCGCAGTGTGGCCGGCGCTGCGCGCGGCCCTCATGTCATGCGCGAGGTCGTGCGCCGCCTGCGCGGCTCGGTTCGCAACACGCTGCCTCGCGCACGCCACAATGTGCACCACCACTACGACCTCGGCAACGATTTCTATGCGCTCTGGCTGGGCCCGACGATGGCCTACACCTGCGCTTACTATCGCGCGGCGGATGCCACCCTCGACGACGCGCAGACCGCGAAGATGGACCTGATATGCCACAAGCTCAGGCTGTCGGCCGGGGAGACGGTCATTTTTTTTTCGGCTGGGGAATGCTCGCCCTGCACATGGCAAGACACTACGGGGTGCGGGTGCGCGCCTTCAACATCTCGCGCGAACAGCTCGACTGGGCCAGGGAGCGGTCCCGCGTTCTCGGGATCGGCGGGCAGGTGGAATTCATCGAGGAGGATTACCGCGGCATCAGTGACCGCTGCGACGCTTTCGTGTCGGTCGGCATGCTCGAGCACGTCGGTACCGACCATTACCGCGACCTGGGACGAATCGCACGCAGGGCGCTCGGCAGATCAGGCCGGGGCCTCATCCACTCCATCGGTCGCAACCGGCCGCGGCCGTTCGACGAGTGGACATCCACCCGCATATTTCCGGGCGCTTACCCGCCATCGCTTCGCGAGATGATGGAAGTCTTCGAACCGTGGAACCTTTCGGTACTCGACGTGGAGAACCTGCGCCTGCACTACGCCCGCACGCTGCGTGACTGGCTGGAGCGTTTCGAGGCCGCGAGCACCACGGTCGAGCGCATGTTCGACGCCCGCTTCGCGCGCATGTGGCGACTGTACCTCGCGGGCTCGGCGGCAGCCTTCACCACGGGATCATTGCAGCTCTTCCAGGTCCTGTTCGCGCCTGGCGAGAGCAACGACATCCCGTTGACCCGGGCGGATATCTACCAGGACTGAAGGTACGGCGATGCGCAGTTGCGAGGTGCTCGTTGTCGGCGGAGGACCTGCCGGCTCCACGGCTGCCTGGCAGCTGCGCCGGCATGGGGTGGATGTTCTCGTGGTCGACCGCGACACCTTCCCGCGCGAAAAGCTCTGCGCCGGATGGGTGACGCCGCAAGCGCTCCGGGATCTCGAGTTTGCGCCTGACGACTATCCGCACCGATTCCTCACCTTCGATCTGCTGCAGGTGCGCATCCGCGGCGTGGGGCTGGCGATGCGTTGCGTGCAGCATTCGATCCGCCGCTACGAATTCGACAAGTGGCTGCTCGAGCGTGCCGAGGTGCCGGTGCTGCAACATCGGGTGCGCGACATCCGGCGCGAAGGGGCGGACTGGATCGTGGACGATGCCTTCCATTGCCGGTACCTGGTTGGCGCCGGCGGGACGCGCTGCCCGGTCTACCGGCAGGTGTTCCGCGGCGTGATCCCGCGGCACCGCGCGTTGCAGGCCGTGACACTGGAGCAGGAATTTCCTTATCGCTGGAAAGACGGCAATTGCCGCCTGTGGTTCTTCGAAGGCGGTCTGCCGGGGTATGCGTGGTACGTGCCGAAGGCCGACGGCTTCCTCAACATCGGCATCGGCGCTATCGCCCAGCGGCTGAACGCGCGAGGCGGCGATATCCGCGAGCACTGGCTGCGCCTCACCCGGACGCTGGAGGGCGGGCTGGTTCGCGGTGTCGACTGGGCGCCTGCAGGCTACAGCTATTACCTGCGGGGTGATCTGGCCGGCACCCACATCGGCAATGCCTTTCTCGCCGGCGACGCCGCGGGCCTTGCCACCCGTGACATGTGCGAAGGCATCGGACCGGCAATCCGCAGCGGGCTGCGCGTGGCCGACTCTATTCTCCACGGCACACCCTACCGGCTCGATGACATCACCGGCACGAGCCTCGGCGGCGGTATCGCGAGCCGCCTGCTCGAGTGGGGTTTTCTGCGCCGTCAGGCCTAGTGTCGCGTCCCGCAAGTACATTGGCGGTCTGCGATGGGCGGACCGCCCGGAGGCGGGGGTCTGCGCCCAAAGCGAGTATCGGGGAGCGACGGCGCAGCCCCCCGCCGCAAGGGCGGTCATTGCTGGCAAGTTGTTTTCGGAACGCCGCACTAGCCCGACCCTCGATCGGGTTTTCAGTCGCGACGGAATGATCAGTTCTCATCGAGGCTTCCGGTCGGGACCAAAGTCCCTCCCGGTGCGCAGTTGGCATCAACTCGGGACGCTGCTCGTAACCGCGCACCGACCTTTAGTGTCTCGCTCCATGAGAACCGCAACCCTCGTGCACGCGTCGAATATGCCGCCGGGCAGCACCCGGTGGGAGCGACTTCAGTCGCGATTACTTGTCGGGGCTGAAGCCCCTCCCACAGGGCTTCGCTCGGCGCTGATATGCCTCCTGCAGCACTGCGAACAGCACCCTGTGGGAGGCACTTCAGTGCCGACGGGATGATCAGTCCTCATCAAGTTCCACCCTGAAGGTCGGTGCCCGGTAACGGTCAGCATCCTCGTTACGGTCTCCTGGGCTGAACCCCTGGCTACCCCGCGATTCTCACCGCAGCGAGAGTGCGCAGGCGATCAATTCCCCGAGCCGCGCGAGAAAGTCGATGCTCTTCGACGGCTGGAAGTGATCGGGTTTGCGGCTGCCGATCGCGAGGAAGCCGAACTCGGAGCGCGGGCCGAGCGGGACGAGCGCCATGGACTGTATGTCCGTACCCGGTCCGAACAGGAAGTCCCGCTGCGCCTCGCGGGCCCGTGAGCACCGTGGCGAGGAGCTCTGCAGGAACGACTTGAAAGGCCCGATTGCCGGGTCTTCGCGGTGGACGACGCGGACGAACTGCCTGTGGCCCTGCGCGAGGCCGGGCACGCTGTCGAAGAGCACCAGTGCCGCCTGGTCCACCGAGAATCCCTCGCGCAGCTGTTCGTCGAGGATGTCGATCACCTCTTCGCGGCTGCGCGCGCGCATCAGCAGCAACGCCAGCGTCTGGATGCGGGTTGCCAGCCGGTCGTTCTCCCGGGCGACCTCGACGAGTTCGCGCAGTCGCGCCTCCAGCGCGGTATTGCGCTGGCGCAGGACGTCGAGCTGGCGCTCGACCAGGGAGATCGCGCCGCCGGTCGTGCGGTGCGGCAGCTTGAGGCCGGAGAGCAGCGTCAGGTTGCGCTCGAAGAAGTCGGGATTGGACCGGAGATATTCAGCGACGGATTCGTCGGAGATCTCGGGGTAGCTGAGGTGCTTCGTCAGTGTATTCATATGTCCACTGTTCCCTCGAATACGACAATCGCTTCGCCGGTCAGCCAGACGGGCGTGCCGGCGCCTTCCCAGCGCACGATCAGCTCACCGCCCGGAAGCGCTACGTGCACCCGCCCGGTGAGCCAGCCTGCGCGCTGTCCCGTGACAGCCGCCGCGCAGGCACCGGTGCCACAGGCCCGGGTCTCGCCGACGCCGCGTTCGTAAACGCGCAGCCGGATGTGTTCCGGGTCGAGCACCTGCACGAATCCGATGTTAGCACGGTTCGGGAAACGCTCATGACGCTCCAGCGCAGGCCCGAGCGTGTCGACGGGTGCCGTATCCACATCGTCCACCCGCAACACGCCGTGAGGATTGCCGAGTGACACCACCCGCAACTCCACCGTCCGACCGGCGACGCTCACCTCGTAGCTCGGCGCCTCGCGTTCGGCGACGAACGGCACCCGCTCGGGCTCGAAGCGCGGCACGGCGAGTTCGACGCTGACGAGATCGTTGTGCTCGATACGGGCGCGCGACGAGCCGCCGCGGTGCTGCAGGACGAGCGCCTGGCCGGGTCCGCTGCCAAGCAGCCGGGCGATACAGCGGGCGCCGTTACCGCACTGCTCGGCTTCGCTGCCGTCGCTGTTGAAGATGCGGTAGTAGGCCGCCGCGCCGGCGATATGCGCCTTCTCCAGCCAGAGGAACTGGTCGAAACCGATGCCGGTCCTGCGATCGGCGAGCGCGCGGATGACCTCGGCCGGCGGCGGCGCGTCGCCCCCGGCGCGCATGACGACGAAGTCGTTGCCGAGACCGTGCATCTTGGTAAAGGGAATGTGCATGTGAGCCATCCGCGAGGACGCAAACATTATATCGG
>JAKLLP010000009.1:11458-11731 GCA_023150055.1 Gammaproteobacteria bacterium
CACGGGCGCCGGCCTGCATTCATCCGGCATAGACATTTTGCGATCGGGCCGCTAAGTTTGCCGCTCCGTTCCCGGAGGAAACGGCGGATGGGGCGTATCCGCCTGCGGCTGAAAAGGAATAACAATGCGGCATATCATGGTGCTGAACCCCAAGGGCGGTTGTGGCAAGAGCACGATCGCCACCAACCTCGCGAGCTACTTCGCGACCCAGGACAAGAAGGTCGTGCTGGCGGACTACGATCCGCAGCGTTCGAGCCTCGACTGGCTGGCCAA
>JAKLLP010000009.1:11741-17208 GCA_023150055.1 Gammaproteobacteria bacterium
GAGGGCCTGGCGGCCTGGTCACAGGGCCTGCGCAACGTGCCGCGCAGCGCCGAGGTGGTGATCATCGATGCACCCGCGCGGGTGCACGGCACGGAGCTCACCAACATGGTCCGCCACGCCGAGACGGTCATCGTGCCAGTGCTGCCGTCCACCATCGATATCCAGGCGGCCTCGAAGTTTCTCGAGGCGCTGAAGACCGTCGGGCGGGTCGAGCGGCGGGAGGTGCGCATCGCCCTGATCGCCAACCGCGTGCGGGAGAACACCCTGATTGCGGACGAGCTCGAGGAGTACCTCGATAACCTGCGCACGCCCTATGTGGCGAAGTTCCGCGAGGCGCAGAACTACATTCGCGCCTACACGCGCGGGGTCGGCATCTTCGAGTTGCCCGAGTACCTTGCCTGGCCGGACTGGCAGCAGTGGGAGCCGCTCACCGAGTGGCTCGGGAGCCGGCGCAGCCGCCCCGCCGCGGCTTAGCCTGGCGTTCCGCGGGTAACCTTCCAGCCGTGACCGCCCTTGCGGCGGGAGGTCTGCGCCGTCGCTCCCCGATACTCGCTTTGGGCGCAGACTCCCGCCTCCGGGCGGTGCGTCGGTGCCAGACTCCTAGCCGCGCCGCGCGGGAACCGCGGCAGTACCCTCGGGGCCACTCGACCTGGCGGGTGCCGGCTCGCCCCGGGGCTGCGGCCCGGCGCTCGCGGTCTGCAGCGCCAGTCCGCGTTGAAACGCGCGGGTGGCGCCTTCGTTGTCACCGATCCGCTGCAGCAGATCGCCGAGCGCCGCACAGGTTTCAGCCGTCGGCCGCACCGCGAGACTCGTTTCGAGGTAACTGCGCGCTTTGCCCCAGAGCTGGTTGCGAAACGACAGCCGGCCGACTGCGAGCAGCAGGTCGGGGTCTTCCGGGCGCTCCTTGAGAAAGGCCTCGGCGCTCTTGAGCTGGCGGCTGACGTCGGGCACCTGCAGCTGGCCGTAGAACTCGATCAGCGCGGGATCCCAGTGGTCGCGTAACGCCTTGCGCAGCTCGGCCTCGGCCACGGTCGCGGCACCACAACGGGTGAGCGCCTGGGCGCGCGCGAGCACGAGGGCGGGCTTGTGGCGCAGGCTCTTCGGAACGTCGTTCCAGACCTTGCCGATGCCGGTTTCGTCGAGGGCCGGGTCGGCGAGCAGGGCGACGAAGGTCTCCGTCGACCAGCGGTTGAGTTTCTCCGCGGGCAGTGCCGGCGCGGAGCGCAGCAGGGGCAGGAGTTCTGCCAGGGCGCGGAAGTCGTGCCGGTGCCAGTGCACGGCGGCGAGCAGGCGCAGCGCCTGGCTGTGTTTGGGGTTGTGTGCGCGGATGCGGTTGAGTGACTCGAGCGCGTCCTCGAACGCCTGGTCGTCCATCTGCATTTCGGCCTTGGCGAGCAGCACCGCATCGGCCGCCGCCGGTTCCTGCTCGTAGGCAAGCTGCAGCCAGCCGTCGCGCCGCGCCGGATCATTCTGCTGATGGGCGAGACGGGCGGCGGCAAGGTAATTCATGAGGGGGGCGCCGCTGCGTCGGGCGCCGCGGGTGAGCAGCCGTTCGCCGCGGGCGAGCTTGCCCTGGGCGATGGCGATGTAGCCGCGCGTCGCCTGCCGTCCCGCCCAGCGCACGCGCGCCCGCGCGGTCGCTTCGCCGAGTTCGCGTGGCACACGCCACAGCCAGGCGATCGTGCGCACCAGGAGGTAAGCCGCGAGCAGGAGAAACAGCGCGACCGGCACGGACATCTCGACCACGTAGCCGAAGAAACTCACCAGCACGTAGCCGTTGTCCTGGAGCAGAAAATGACCGGCCAGTGCGCCCAGGGCCAGCGTCACGATGATGGCGAGCCCCACCGTCATGGCTGCAGTTCGCGTTCCTTGAGTCGCAGCAGTTCGGTGAGCGCGCCGGAGATGTCGGGGCGCGACTCGGGTGGGGCGTCTTTGGCCAGCTCGTCGACCAGCTCGAGCGCGCTCGCGCCCTCCGCCGTAGCTGTGTCGAAATAGCGCTCCAGCGCTTCGCGAACGTTCGCGAGCGAGGTCCGGTACACCGTGCCACTCCAGCCACTCCCGCGCAGCAGTGCGAGCCGCGCCATCTGCAGCTCCAGCTCGACACCGCGCACCAGCGTCGCGACCGATTCTTCGCTGAGAAGCGTGGGTGCCGGCGTGTCGGTACGCCGCACGCTGAGGATGCTGCCGAGGGCTCTGCGCAACTCGGCGAGGGCGCGCTCGGTGCCGGTCAGCTGCCCCTCGGGAGATCCACCCGGCCCGGACGCGAAGGCGTCGGGCGCCACCTGTCGCAGCGGCAGTTTCGGGATCTCGCCCGCCAGCGCGGTCAGCTTCAGGATCAGCCCCTCGGTGTCGACCCGCGGCACCGCCCGCAGGGCCGCGATATCGGCGGCAAGGAGCTTTCGTACCGGCAGGAGGCGCGGGTCGGCCGAATCGCGCAGGTGCTCGTCGGCGATGGTGAGCGCGGTCAGCGCGCCGGCGCTGTCGCCGGCGAAGGTTTCCTGTGCGATGGCGACACGCATGAAATATTCGGCCTGCTCGATGCGCCAGGACAGGCGCACGCGATCGGCGCCCGGCAGCCGCGCGATGGCCTCCTCGAGCTGCGCGATGCGTCCGGCGAGCGAGTCCTCGGCGGCGGTCCCGCTGCCGATGCGCTCGGCGAGCCGGTCGAGGTCTTCGCGCTCCCGCCTGATACGGTCTTCCAGCGTGTTGAGCCGGCGCTGCAGCCGGGCCGAGGTCTCCTCCGCGCGGCTGCGATCGGCCGCCACTTGCGAGCGACCGACATACCACTGGGCCGCCGTGCCGGCGAGGGCGAGCACTGCGATGAAAAGCGCGAGCCGGGGCGGCCGTGCGGCACCGGCCTTGCGCGGCGCCGGCTCCACGGCCGGCAGTGGTGGAGACTCAGCAGGTTTTTCAGTCTGTGCGTCACTCATGGCTGCCACGGCATTCTGCCATGAGCCGCCGATCGCGTCGCTTCAGGATTCCTGCAGCAGGCGGCGCTTGACCTCGGCCACCAGCCGTCGGCTGACCGGCAGCGGTTCGGCGCGGTGGGCGACCCAGGCGACACAGTGGCCGTCGTCGGTCACCTCCAGCCGCTGCAGGTAGCGCTGGGCGACCAGCGTATTGCGGTGGATGCGGATGAACTCCGCGGGAAACTCGGTTTCCAGGTCCTTCAGCGTCTCGTCGGTGACTTCCTCGCCGTCGGCGAGGACCAGCGTGACGTATTTCTGGTCCGCCTGGAAACAGATGATTTCGGTGAGCGGCACCAGGCGCAGTCCGCGCGCCTTGCGCACGCAGATGTGCGTGCGCCGGCCAGCTGTCGGCGTAGCGGCGGCCAGCGCGTCCATGCCACGGCGGTCGATCCGCGCCGCCTGCTTCAGCGCCCGCTCGAGGCGCTCCCGGCGCACGGGCTTGACCACGTAGCCGATGGCCTGCGCGTCGAAGGCCTGGATGGCATAGTCGCTGTAGGCGGTGGTGAAAATGACCGCAGGCGGTTGCTCGAGCGTGGCGAGATGGCGCGCGACCTCTATGCCGTCCATGCCCGGCATGCGGATGTCGAGCAGGACCACGTCGGGATCCAGCTGCTGGCAGAGGTCGAGCGCCTGGCGGCCGTGGGTCGCCTCCCCGGCGATGGGCCACCCGCCGATGTCCTCCAGCAGCTGCCGCAGGCGCGCGCGGGCGGGCGGCTCGTCATCGACGATCAGCACGCTGCGCGGCGGTTGGCTCATCGGCCGTCCGTCCGGTACGGAAACATGAGCGTGACCCGGAATTCCGTCGGACCGCTCTCGACCTGCAGCCCGGCCGCCGCACCGAAGGCGAGTTGCAGCCGCTCGCCGATGTTGGCGAGGGCGATCCGGTTGCCGCTGCGCTCACCGCGGTCATCGACCGGCACGGGATTGACCACCTGGACCTCCAGCCGGTCGCCGTCGCGGCGCCCGCGCACCTGGACGACACCGGGATCGGGCAGCCGCTCGATGCCGTGGTACACCGCGTTCTCGAGCAAAGGCTGCAGGGTGAGGCTCGGCAGTATGGCGTCGCCGGGCAGCGCCGCGATGTCCCACTCGACCCGCAACCGCTCGCCGAGCCGCTGCTGCTCCATGCGCTCATAGACGCGGGCGATCTCCAGTTCCTCGGTGAGCGTGATGCGCTGGCGGGCCTCGCTCAGCGAAGCCCGGAAGAGGTCCGCGAGGTCCTCCACGGCCTGCTCGGCGGCCGCCGGGTTACCGCGTATCAGGCTCGCGATGGTGTTCATGCTGTTGAACAGGAAATGCGGCCGGATGCGCGCCTGCAGGGCGTGTATCCGCGCCGTGGCTTCCCGGCGCACGTTGTCCTGCCACTGCGCGGAGACGTAGAAATAACGCAGCAGTCCGCAGGCGACGATGCCGCCTATGGCGAGATTGCGCGCCGCAAAGAACCAGTGATCGGCAGGCAGCCAGCCGTCCGCCGCCATTCCGGGTGCGATGAAATCAGTGGCCCAGTACAGGGCCTCGGAGACCAGCAGGATATTGAGCATGACGGCAACCAGCGCAATCGCGGTGCCCTCACGCAGTGCGAGCCGCTCGATCCGCGGGCGCAGCACGCAGAGCACCGCGGCCGACGTGAGCGACAGCCACTGCAGCACCACCGAGGTCCGGCCGAGGTCGGTGAAGAAGCTGACCCACTGGCTCTGGCGGGCCAGCGCCATGACGATCGCGCCGAGCTCGGCGACCAGCACCACGCCGAGCACGGCGGCCGGCGCGCAGAGATCGGGAAGATAGTTGCAGGCGTCGGAGCGCGGCTTGTCCGGTGCGGCAGTCACCGGAGGCGTGGCGTCACTCGCCGCACCACTCTTCCACTGTACGGCGGGCCTCGAGACGAGCTGCATCGATTTCTTCGTCGCTCAGGTAAATGCGCTGCCCGTCAGGGCCAGGCCGATAGAGGCGGTGGGCGCTCTCGGCCTTGGCCAGGCGCTCGCGCGCGGTGGCGCAGCCCTGTTCGCGTTCGCTGAGGACCTGCTGGCGGTCGGCGGCATCTGCGGCCGCATCCTCTGCCTGCTGCTCCTCGCGCAGGCCGGCGACATCGCGCGCCTCGGCACGGGACTTCGTCGCCGCGGCGATGGATTCGCCGTCCGTGAGCCGGTAACGGAGGTTCATCTCCTGCGCCGTCCCGGCCCCTTCGGGCGGGCGGTCCTGGTAGTGCGGCGTGCCGTCCTTGTCGATCCACAGGTACACGGTACCCTCGTCGGCCGCGCCGGCGAGCCCTGGCAGTGCGGCAGACAGGATGATGCCCATTACGGCGGCTGAGGCTTTCATTGCATACGCCCTCGCATGAGGACACCGGCGGCGATACAGGGGTGAGCAGAGGCCGGCGTCGGACGGTGATTATGCCATTGCCGCCGACCGGCGGAGTTTGAACGCCGTCACGCAAAGAGCGCCAGGCCGCAGCAGGACCGGGCCCCCCGGCCTCGCGCCGGGGGGCCGGGCCATCAGCC